>JAQBQI010000876.1 GCA_028287085.1 Myxococcaceae bacterium | reverse complement strand
AGCCCGAGCGACAGCGCGCCGCCCGAACGCGACGTGGCGCCGGCGCGACACCCGCAGCCGCCGTCGTCCGCGGCGACCTCCGCGGAGCCGGCGTCGGCGGCCCCCGTGTCGGCGGGCACGTCGGCCTTCGCCGCGACGTCCATCGTCCCAGCGTCGGCAGCGCCCGCGTCGACAGTGCCCGCGTCAGGTGTCCCAGCGTCGGGCGTCCCTGCGTCGGGTGTCCCCACGTCGGCAGTGCCTACGTCCATCGCTCCCGCATCGGGCGACCCCACGTCCAACGTCCCCACGTCCAAGGTCCCTGCGTCGGGTGTCCCCGCGTCGGGCGTCCCCGCGTCGGGTGTCCCCGCGTCGGGCGTCTCGCACGCACCGTTCGCCATGCACACCGTGGCCGCGTCGCGCGCCGCGCACTGCGCGTTCGTCGTGCACGCCGCGCAGAACCGCGCCGTCGCGTCGCACACCGGCGTCGCCGCGGGGCAGTCGCCGCTCGCGCGGCAGCCGCACACGCCGACCGCGCGGTCGCACACCGGCGCGCCGCCCACGCAGTTGGCGTCGGGCGCGCCGGGGAGCGCGGCGTCGGTGCGCCCCGCGGCGCTCTCCGTGCGGTCGGGGAGGCAGTCGTTGTCGGAGTCGAGGTCGAGGTAGTCGGGCGTCCCGTCGCGGTCGGAGTCGACGGCGCAGTCGCCCTCCGCCACGTCGGTGTAGCCGTCGTTGTCGGCGTCGGTCATCTGGTCGCGCGCCAGCGATTGCAGCCCGATGGCCATGACCACCTCGTCGCCGTTGCCGCCGAAGTCGAAGTTCATGCTCGTCGCGCCGTCGGCCAGGAAGGTGCGCGCGTCGTAGAGCTCGTCGTCGAGGCGCGGCGCCGCGGGGCGGCCCGTCACGCTGTCGCCCTCCAGGCCCACGGGCGAGCCCGCGGCGGTGCCCTCGCTCGCCTCCGCGCCGCCGAAGGACCCCACCGTGATGAGCCCCGCGATCGGGCCGGCGCAGCGCGGGTCGTCGGGCCAGTCGTCGGCCCCGCCGACGGAGCTCGACACCAGGGTTCCGTTGATGGTGAGGGGGTTGTTCTCCTGGCAGCCGGAGTACTCGCTCGCGAGCGCGATCGACAGCGGGAAGGCCTCGCCCAGCAGGCTCATCGCGGGGCAGCGGTTGGCCACCGGGCTGCGCAGCGGGAGGTCGGAGACGCGCACCGACCCGGTGGCGTTGCCCTCGTAGACGGTGACGTTGCGGCGCGGCCCGTAGTCGAGCTCGTAGGCCACCGCGAGGGCGTGGCCCTCGAAGACCGGGGCCACGCTCACCGCGCCGTCGCTCGGGCCCTGGTCGCCGCGCTCGCGCACCGGGACGTCGACCGCGCCGCCCGGCGCCACCGCGCCGACCAGCAGGCGCACGGCCGAGGTCACGTCGGTCGCGAAGGTGCCGTAGGTCAGAAACTGCGTGCGCACGTAGTCGGGCCGGCCCTCGAGGCGGCGGGTGATGGCGCCGTTGGTTCCGCCGAGCACCACCTCGCGGGGCGAGCCCGCGGGCCCCGCGGGCACCGTCGCCGTCGCCTCGGGCTGTCCCCGCATCACCACGTCGGTGAAGAGCCGCGCCCACACGACGCGCGCGCCCCGCGGAATGCGCAGGTGAAACGCCCCCTCGGCGTAGGTGGTCGGCGACGAGACGGCGCCCCAGCCGTCCATGGTGAGCCCGCCGCGGAGGGTCTCGTTGTAGACCGCGCGCAGCGCGACGGGCGCCCCGGCGTCCTGCGCCGCCGCCTCCGTCGCCCCGAGCCAGGCGCCCAGCGCCACGTACACCCCGACGAGCCGACGCTGCTTCTTCATGCGCCGCGCACCCTATGGGAGGCGCCGCGGCGCTCGCAAGCGCTCGCGCCTGCGACCCGGACGGCGCCCACGGCGGAGTTTCGCCCGCGCCGCGGGTCCTTCCCATTGCGCCCGCGGGATGGTGTACGGTCCGCGCCGTCGCGTCCGGTCGCGTGCGTTGCAGGGTGATTGACACCCCCAGTTGACGCCGCTAGACCCTCGCGCGCGGAGCATCCTGTGCAGCAAGGGCTTACCCAATCCTACGGTCCCGTCTTCCTCGTCGTCGGGTTCTCGCTCTTCATCGCGGTGACCATGTTCACCCTCGCGACGGTGATGGGCCCCAAGAACCTGAAGCGCCCACTCTCCCAGAGCGAGCCCTTCGAGTCGGGCAACCCCAGCTCGGGCACGCAGCACGTCAAGCTGTCCGTGAAGTTCTACCTCACCGCGATCCTCTTCGTGGTGTTCGATATCGAGGCCATCTTCCTCTACCCCTGGGCGGTGCTCTTCCAGCGCCTCGGGTGGGTCGGCCTCGCCGAGATGCTGGTGTTCATCACCGTGCTCTCCGCCGGCCTCGTCTACTGCTGGAAGAAGGGAGCCCTCGAATGGCAGACGTGACCCACCTCGAAACCCGCACCCTCGGCGGGGGCGAGTCCGGCTTCGTCACCACGAAGTTCGAAGCCCTGCTCGGCTGGGCGCGCAAGTACTCGCTCTTCCAATACCCCTTCGCGACGGCGTGCTGCGGCATGGAGTTCTTCTCCACCGCGTCGCCCCGCTACGACATCGCCCGCTTCGGCGCCGAGGCCCCGCGCTTCTCGCCGCGCCAGAGCGACGTGCTCTGGGTCGTCGGCACCATCTCGCAGCGGCAGGCCCCCGTGCTGCGCCGCGTGTACGAGCAGATGACCGAGCCCAAGTGGGTCATCGCCTTCGGCACCTGCGCCTCGTGCGGCGGCTTCTACGACAACTACGCGACCGTCCCGGGCATCGACAAGATCATCCCGGTCGACGTGTTCATCCCGGGCTGCCCGCCGCGCCCCGAGGCCGTGCTCGACGGCCTGATGCTGCTGCAAGACAAGATCGGCCGGTGCGACCGCACCCCCGAGACGGTGAAGAACACCGCGCTCCCCGACGGCGCCGAGGAGGCCCTCGAGAAGCTCTACCAGATCCGCATGAAGCCCTGAGAGAGCCGCAGAAACACCGATGTCCAAGCTCATTCTCGAGCGCCTCAAGGCGCAGTTCGGTGACGACATCCTCGAGGTCAGCAGCTTCCGGGGCGACGACGTCGCGCTGGTGAAGCCCGCCCGCTGGGTCGACGTGGCGCGCTTCGTCCACGACGACCCGCGCTGCGACTGCACCTACTTCGTCGACCTCTCGGCCAACGACCGCTGCGACCCGCGCACCGACGACCTCGACATGGACGACCGCTTCGAGGTCTACGTGATCGCGTACTCCGTCGCGAAGAAGCACCGCGTGCGCATCAAGACGCGCCTGCCCGGCGACGAGCCCCGCCTCGCCACGGTCATCCCCGTGTGGAGCGGCGCCAACTGGATGGAGCGCGAGGTCTTCGACATGTTCGGCGTGCACTTCGAGGGGCACCCCGACCAGCGCCGCATCCTCACGTACGACGAGTTCAAGGGCCACCCCCTCCGCAAGGACTACCCCGCCAACCGCGCGCAGCCGCTGGTCGAGTACCGCGAGGGGACCTTCAACAAGCTCGGTCCCTTCCTCCAGGACGAGGGCATGCCCCTCAACCGCTCCGCGGCGCCCGACGAGCGCAACTGAGCCCACGGTTTCCCTTCACCTTCTCTCCCCAACACCGCTGGAGCCAACGCTTTCATGGAGCCCGTAGACCTCGACTTCGAAGAGGCTGACCTCGAACTTCCGAGCGAGCCCATGACCCTGCTCATGGGCCCGTCGCACCCCGCGATGCACGGCACCATCCGGATGATCCTGAAGCTGGACGGCGAGACCGTGCAGGACGTGGACATCCAGCCGGGCTACCTGCACCGGGCCTTCGAGAAGATGTCCGAGCGCGGCACCTGGTCGCAGGTGTTCCCGTACACCGACCGGCTCAACTACGTGTCGCCGCTGCTCAACAACGTGGGCTACGCCCTCGCGGTCGAGAAGCTCCTCGGCGTCGAGGTGCCCCGCAAGGGCCAGCTCTTCCGGGTGATCCTCGGCGAGATGTCGCGCATCAGCGACCACCTCACCTGCAACGGCGCCATGGCCATGGAGCTCGGGGCCTTCACCCCCTTCCTCTGGTACCTCAAGGCCCGCGAGTGGATCTGGGAGGCCTGCGAGGAGCAGACGGGCGCGCGGCTCACGCACTCGTTCTTCCGCATCGGCGGCGCGGCCATGCCGCCCACCGAGAAGATCCAGTCGCAGATCCGCTCGATCCTGCCGCGGCTGCTGGAGGTGGTGACCGAGGGCGAGTCGCTGCTGCTGAAGAACCGCATCTTCCTCGACCGCACGCAGGGCGTCGGCATCCTCACCAAGGAGCACGCGCTGGGCATGGGCGTGTCGGGGCCGGTGCTGCGCTCGTGCGGCATCGATTACGACGTCCGTAAAGACAAGCCCTACCTCACCTACGCCGAGTGCGACTTCGACGTGCCCGTCGGCGAGGACGGCGACACCTACGACCGCTTCATGGTGCGCGCCGAGGAGATCCGGCAGAGCTGCCGCATCATCGAGCAGTCGCTCGACCTCATGAAGAAGATCGCGCCGGGCTCGCCCGAGGACGCGGTGAGCATCGTCGACCCGCGCATCGTGCTGCCCCCGAAGGACAAGGTCTACACGACCATCGAGGGCACCATCGCGCACTTCAAGCTCATCATGGAGGGCATCGACGTGCCCCCGGGCGAGGTCTACGGCTACACCGAGGCGGGCAACGGGGAGCTCGGCTTCCTGCTGGTGTCGCGCGGCGGCGGCAACCCGTGGCGCGTGCGCGTGCGCGGCCCGTGCTTCTTCTCCCTCCAGGCGGCCCACGACATGATTCGCGGCAAGATGCTCGCGGACATCATCCCGACCTTCGGCTCGATCAACATGATCGGCGGCGAGTGCGACCGGTAGTCGTCCCAGAACCCTCAAGAGAGTCGATCGATGCCTACCTTCAAGCTTGATGACCGCGAGATCCCCTTCGAGAAGGGGGAGACCATCATCGCGGCGGCCTACCGCCAGGGGATCGAGATCCCGCACTACTGCTGGCACCCGGGCCTCTCCATCGCGGCCAACTGCCGGATGTGCCTCGTCGAGATCGAGCCCGGCCCCGGGCAGCGCGCGATGATGCTCGACGTCCTGAAGTGGGACGCGGCGAAGAACGACTACGTCGTCGACCGCAAGCCGAAGCTCCAGCCCGCCTGCCAGCAGATGGCCGCCGAGGGCATGGTGGTCCGCTCGGAGAACTCCCACTTCGTCAGGGACGCGCGCGCCCACGTGCAGGAGTTTCTCCTGCTCAACCACCCGGTCGACTGCCCCATCTGCGACCAGGCCGGCGAGTGCAAGCTCCAGGACTACTACATGACCGAGCAGCGCACGCCCAAGCGCATGCTCGAAGAGCCCGTGCACAAGCCCAAGGCCGTGCCCTTCGGCCCGAAGATCGTCTACGACGCCGAGCGCTGCATCGCCTGCACGCGCTGCATCCGCGTGTGCGACGAGCTCGTCGGCGACCACATGCTCGACCTGCGCGAGCGCGGCAACAAGAACGAGATCGTCACCGCGCCGGGCCGCCAGCTCGAAGGGGACTACACCCTGATGACCGAGCACGTCTGCCCGGTGGGCGCGCTCACCAGCAGCCACTTCCGCTTCAAGGCGCGGGTGTGGACGCTCACGCAGGTTCCGTCGATCTGCCCGGGCTGCGCGACGGGCTGCAACATGTTCGTCGACGTCGACCTGCGCGAGCTGCGGGCCTACCGCAACCGGCCGCGCGACAACGAGCACGTCAACAAGTTCTGGATGTGCGACGACGGCATGATGACCTACCTGCGCGAGAGCGAGCACCGGGTGCTCAAGGCCTCGGTGCGCAGGGACGGGACGCGCGAGGAGACCACCGTCGAGGCCGCGCTCGAGCGCGCCGCGGCGGGCCTGAAGGGCGTGCAGAAGGGCTGGCTCGCGGTGATGCTCTCGGCGCAGGCCAGCACCGAAGACAACTTCGTGATGGTGGAGTTCGCGCGGCAGCTCGGCGCGCCGCTCTACCTGTCGGCGAAGGGCCCGTGGCGCGGCGACGAGATCCTGCGCGACGTCGACCAGAACCCCAACCGCGCGGGCGCGGTGGCCGTGGCCAACAACGCCAAGGTGGGCTCGCTCAAGGACTTGCTGCACGCCGTCAGCGCCGGCCAGGTGCAGGCGGTGGTGGGGCTCGGGACCGACAGCGACGCCGACCCCGACGCGCTCGCGGTGCTGAGCCGCGTGTCGGAGGTGGTGCTCATCGCGGCGCACGACGGGCCGCTCGCGGCGCGCGCGTCGGTGCTGCTGCCGGCGGCGACCTCCTTCGAGGTCACCGGCAGCTTCATGAACGTGAAGGGCATCGCGCAGGAGTTCCGCAAGGCGCTGCCGCCGAAGGGTGATTCCGTGCCCGCGTGGGACCTCGTCGCGCGCCTCGGCCGCGCGATGGAGCTCGACCTGAAGTACCGGAAGTTCAAGGAGGTGCGCGCGGCGCTGGCGGTGCTCACCCCGGCGGCCAACCCCGAGCGCGCGCCGGTCGTCGACCCGCAGACGCCGCAGATCACGCCCCCGGCGACCCCCACGACCCCGTCCACCGCGACCAACCCGTAGGAACGACGATGCTCTTCTGGATCAGCACCATCGTTAAGGTCCTCGTGGCCGTCGGGTTCCTCGCGCAGGTCGCGGCCATCCTGCTGTGGGTGGAGCGCAAGCAGTCGGCCATGATGCAGAACCGCATCGGCCCCAACCGCGCCACCATCAAGATCGGCAACTTCGAGATCCGCGCGGCGGGCCTCGTCCACTCCATCGCCGACGGCATCAAGATGGTGTGGAAGGCCGACTGGGAGCCCTCCGGCGGCGACCACCTGCTCTACCGCCTCGCGCCCATCATCGCGATCGTGCCCGCGCTCTGCCTCTGCGCGGTGATCCCCTTCGCGCCGACGCTCTACGTGGACCACGCGCGCGACCTCTACGACCCCGCCTGGGCGACCGACGTGGCCACCGCGGCGCGCTCGATCCCGATGCAGATCGCCAACCTCGACGTCGGGGTGCTCTTCGTCTTCGCCGTCGCGGGCGCCGGCGTCATCGGCGCGGCCCTCGCGGGCTGGTCGAGCGACAACAAGTTCTCGCTCATGGGCGGCCTGCGCGCGGCCAGCCAGATGGTGTCCTACGAGGTCGCCATGGGCATCTCGCTGGTCGGATCGATGATGATCTTCCAGACGGTGCGCCTCGACGAGATGGTCACCTGGCAGACCCAGCACTGCTGGGGAATCTTCGTGCAGCCCGTCGCCTTCGTGCTCTTCGTGACGGCCGCCATCGCGGAGACCAAGCGCGTGCCCTTCGACACGCCCGAGGGCGAGAGCGAGCTCGTCGCGGGTTACTTCACCGAGTACGCCGGCCTCAAGATGGCGATGTTCGCGTCGGGCGAGTTCGTCGAGGTCTGCGTGTCGAGCGCGCTCATCACGACCATCTTCCTCGGCGGCTGGCAGTTCCCCTTCGTGCAGCTCACGGGGCTCGAGTTCCACTACCTCGGGCTCAACGTGTCGTGGCACTGGGCGCACTTCATCGTCGTCCTCGTCGGCTTCATCACCTTCTCGTTGAAGTGCGTGTTCCTGATCTTCATGCAGCTCCAGGTTCGCTGGACGCTGCCCCGCTTCCGCTACGACCAGATCATGCGGCTGGGCTGGCAGATGCTCCTCCCGGCGGCGCTGCTGAACGTCCTCGTGACGGGCACCGTGCTGTTGTTCCTCAA
This sequence comes from Myxococcaceae bacterium, assembly GCA_028287085.1. Taxonomy (GTDB): domain Bacteria; phylum Myxococcota_A; class Polyangia; order Polyangiales; genus SCUS01. The sequence continues at coordinate 886 of JAQBQI010000876.1, read as the reverse complement.
CGGCCCCACCCACTGACCGCCCGGAGAGACGAACGATGCCCGGCAAGACCAAGGTCCTGAAGAAGCCCGTCCGCACGATCGGGGAGCAGTCGTACCTGCTCGAGGTCGTGAAGGGACTCGGCACCACGCTCAAGCACTTCTTCCAGGGCACCGGACAGATGGTGTCCGGCAACGTGCCCGACGCCGTGAAGCACCCCCTCGCGGAGGGCATCGCGACGATCTCCTACCCCGAGGAGAAGCGCCCCTACGCCGAGCGCTGGCGCGGCGTGCACCGGCTCACCCACCGCGACGACGGCTCGCCGCGCTGCGTGGCCTGCCTGTGCTGCTCCACCGCGTGCCCCGCGCAGTGCATCTACATCAAGCCCGGCGAGTACCCCGAAGGGGACAAGCGCCGCGGCTACGAGCGCTACCCCGTGGAGTTCGTCATCGACGAGCTGCGCTGCATCTTCTGCGGGTTCTGCGTCGAGGCGTGCCCCTGCGACGCCATCCGCATGGACACCGGCATGCACATGACCGCCTTCGACGAGAAGTCGGCCTTCGTCTACGACAAGGACAAGCTCATGAGCATGGTGTCGCAGCACGGCACCCAGAAGTCCGAGAACCCGCGCCACGAGCCCGGCGAAGCGGGCCACCCCGGCATCGACCGCCTCCGCGGCGGGCACTGACTCAGCCGCCCGCTCCCCTCCGCTCAGCCGCCCGTCGCCCCCCGCACCGCCGCCACGCCCCTCTGCACCGCTCCGTCGGCGTCGCCCGCCGCGAGCGCCAGCGCCTCGCCCAACAGCTCCACCTCGGCCAGCCGCTCGCCCAGCTTCGCCAGCTCGGCGAGCGCCGCCGCCCGCGCCGCCGCGTTGCCGTAGGCCGCCGCCGCCACGAGCCCCTCCGACGC
>JAQBQI010000875.1 GCA_028287085.1 Myxococcaceae bacterium | reverse complement strand
CGCCGCCGACCAGGTCGGGCACCGCGCCGACCACGGCGCGGGCGAAGGGCCGCGGGTCGGGCTTCGTCGGCGAGTCGAAGTAGTCGGGCGGCAGCCCGTAGGCCTGCACCACCGCGAGCATCACGTCGCCGCCGAGCGCGCGGTGGCCGCCCAGGATGGCGGCGATGGTGCCCTGCTCGCGCCCGATGGAGGCCGCGAAGGCCCGCTGCGTGAGCTTCGCGCCGCGCGCGGCCCCGAGGGCGTCGAACAGCTCGGCGAGCCGCTCGCGCCTGCGTCGGGTGAGCTCCTTCGTGACCGGCCGCGGCACGACGTCGGATCTATCAGGAACTCCAGCGTTCGGCAATCATTGCTTGACTGCTGTTGATATCTTGCGCAATACATCCAGTCATGGATGGCGACGCTCCCTCTCCCCTGCGCTCCCGCTTTCAGGTGCTCGAAGGCGGGGCCATGCCGCGGCGGCGCAAGCCCGTGCGCCTGACGCTGCTGCGCGACCCGGCGACGGCCCGGCACGCGTCCGACCTCGTCGACCTGCCGCGGCCGGGCGCGCCGATGTCGCACCTCGAGCACGCCATCGCGGCGCTGCGCGACGCCGCGCAGGCCGAGACCATCACCGGCCGCAGCGACGGGGTCATCGACGCGCTCGACCACCTCACGCGCGAGCTCGCCGTGCTCTTCGACGAGGAGGTCGCACGCACGGCGCTCCTGCGCATCTCCGGGCAGCTCCGCCGCCCGCGTTGATCTTGCGCTGGGCGCGCCCGCGACGGTACACCGCGCGGCCATGGCCGCCACGAAGCGCTCGAAGCCCCCTCCCCCGCTGACGCCCGCCGGCACCGACCCGAAGGTGCTGCGCCGCGCGCACTTCCTCATGCGCCTGTCCCGCGCGTGGGACTCCCGCTTCGAAGCCATGGCCCGCGTCGGCCGCATCGGCCGCTGGTACAGCGCCGTCGGCAACGAGTGCACCACCGTGGGCACGGCCCTCGCGCTCGGCGCCAACGACGCGATCTCCACCGTGCACCGCGACCTCGGCGCCGTGCTCACCACCTACCTCGACGCCACCCGCCTCGCGCCCGCCCTCTTCCCGGCCGGCGACGCCACCGAGTGGGACGCGCTCCGCCCGCCGCCGCAATCATTGCTCGACACGCTCGCCAGCCAGGTCTTCGGCCGGCGCGGCGGCTTCACCCGCGGCGTCGACCGGTCGTTTCACTACGGCCTCGTGAAGCCCGACTGGGGCATCCGCCACGTCGGGATGATCTCGCACCTGGGGTCGATGATCCCCGTCGCCTCGGGCCTCGCGCTCGCCAACCTGCAGGACGGCAACGACCGCGCGGTGCTCGGCTTCATCGGCGAGGGCGCGACCTCGCAGGGCGACTTCCACGAGGCGCTCAACCTCGCCGGCGTGATGAAGCTGCCGCTCATCCTGGTGGTCGAGAACAACCGCTACGCCTTCAGCACGCCCCTCGCCGAGCAGTACGCGTGCGAGAAGCTCAGCGACCGCGCGCCCGGCTACGGCATCGCGGGCGAGACCGTCGACGGGCTCGACTTCGACGCCGTGCACGCGGCCATGACCCGCGCCGTGGCCCGCGCCCGCTCGGGCGAAGGCGCGACGCTGCTCGAGTGCATGCTCCCGCGCATGCGCGGCCACGCCGAGGGCGACGGGAGCTACGAGCTCATCCCCCCCGCCGAGCGCGAGGAGTACCTGAAGCAGGACCCGCTGGCCCGCTTCGAGGCCGCGCTGTTGGCGCGGGGTCAGGCCGACGCGGCGCGCATCAAGGAGGTCACCGAGGTGACGAAGGCGATCATCGAAGACGCGGTCGAGCGCGCGCTGTTGACGGAGGAGCCCGAGCTGGCCGAGGCGACGCGCCCGGTCTTCGCGCCGGGCGAGGTGGCGACGGCCTTCGCGCGCCAGTCGACGGAGGTGACCGGTGGCTGAGACGACCTACATCGACGCGATCCGCCGCGCCCTCGGCGAGGAGATGGAGCGCGACGCGAACGTCTTCCTCATGGGGCAGGACATCGCGGCCTTCGGCGGCGCCTTCCGCGCCTCGAAGGGCCTCTTCGAGAAGTACGGCCGGCTGCGGGTGATCAACACGCCGCTGATGGAGTCGGGCGCGATCGGCGCGGCCCTCGGCGCGGCCCTCGTGGGCAAGCGCCCCGTGCTCGAGATGCAGTTCGCCGACTTCGTGTCGTGCGGCTTCAACCAGATCGTCAACAACGTCGCCAAGACCTACTACCGCTGGGAGGCGCCGGTGCCGATGGTGATCCGCCTGCCCTTCGGCGGCGGGGCGGGCGCGGGGCCCTTCCACTCGCAGTCGCCGGAGGCCTGGTTCGCCCACACCCCGGGCCTCTGCGTGGTCGCGCCGTCGACCCCGCGCGACGCCCTCGGGATGCTCAAGGCCGCCGTCCGCGACCCCAACCCGGTGATCTACCTCGAGCACCGCTTCCTCTACCGCCGCGAGAAGGAAGACCTCGGCGAGGGCGACCTGCTCACGCCCCTCGGCCGCGCCCACGTGGTGCGCGAAGGCAAGCAGGTCACCGTGCTCTCGTGGTCGTGGACGCTGCACGAGTCGCTCGCCGCCGCCGAGGAGCTCGCGAAGGAGGGCGTCTCGGTCGAGGTCGTCGACCTGCGCACGCTCTCGCCCCTCGACGAGGAGACGATCTTTACCTCGGTGCGTAAGACCGGCAAGGTTCTGATCGTGCACGAGGCGACCATCACCGCGGGCTTCGGCGCCGAGCTCGCCGCGCGCGTGGCCGACCAGTGCTTCGAGCACCTCGACGGGCCGGTGCGGCGGGTGGCCTACGCCGACCGGCCGTCGCCCTACAACAAGAAGCTCGAGCAGAGCCTGCTGCCCGGGCGCGAGCGCATCACCGCGGCGCTGCGCAAGCTCGCCCGCTACTGACCCTCCCTCTTCCGCCCGGGGCCGTCGCGGATCTACGCTCGCGGCCATGAAACGACTCGTCATCCCGGTCTTCGCCACGCTCGCCCTGGCCCTCGCCGACTGCGGCACCATCGACGGCAGCTCCGTCGGCGACGTGACCTGCTCGTCGGCCACCTTCAACCTCGAGGGCCGCACCTTCCGCACCTTCGGCACCTCGGCCGACGCGCGGAAGATCGACGCCTTCCTCCAGGCGACGATCGACCTCAACGCCGCCACCATCGAGATCGCCAACGGGCTCACCGCGACCTGCGCGGCGATCGGCACCGACCTCCAGATTCCGGCGAGCGAGTACCGGCCGTCGACCGCGGGCGAGCTGCCGGTGGCCTACACCTGCCGGCGCGTCTCGCAGGAGGTGCGCGCGGTCATCGAGGCGGCGCTCCCGCGCGGGGCGATGCTCGACGTGACCCTGGTGCCGCCGGTCTGCCAGATCGACGTGAGCTTCGCCGCGCAGTGCGCCGCCCAGTGCACGGCGCAGGCGCGGGTCGAGGTGCCGATGTGCACCGGCGAGCTCGTGGCGGAGTGCACGGGGAGCTGTAGCGGCGCGTGCGCGGGCAGCTGCGAGGCGGGCTGCACGGGCACCTGCAGCGGGACGTGCGCGGGCTCGTGCAGCGGCACCTGCGTGGGCGAGTGCACCGGCACCTGCAGCGCGCGCGACGCCACCGGGCGCTGCGTGGGCACCTGCTCGGGCGCCTGCAACGGCAGCTGCTCGGCGAACTGCACGGGCTCGTGCTCGGGCAGCTGCTCGGCGGGCTGCATGGGCTCGTGCCGCGGCCAGTGCCGCGGAACCTGCTCGGTGCAGAGCAGCGTGCGCTGCGACGGCACCTACGACGTGCAGGCCGAGGCGCAGTGCTCGGCGGCGTGCGAGGCGCAGGCGAACGCGCGCGCGACCTGCACCGAGCCGCAGCTCACCATCGGCAGCCGCGCGACGGTCAACGCCGCCTCGCTCCAGCGGCTCAACACGCTGGTCGCGTCGCTCCAGCGCAACTACCCCGCGATCGTGCGCAACGGCGCGCGGGTCGACCGCGTGGTGCGGCAGAGCGCCCCGGGCTTCGTCGCCAGCCTGCAGGGCGTCGGCAGCGCCGCCTCGAACGTGAGCGTCGCGGCGGTCGCCTGCGTCGGGCGCGCGGGCGCCGCGGCGGCCGACATCGCCAGCCGCTTCAGCGCCTCGGCGCAGGTCTCGGTGGAGTTCTCCGCCTCGATCTCCGCGCAGGGCACCGCCCAGTAGTCGGCCGGTCGGCGCCCGCGGCGGGTCTTTACCCGGAGGCCACGCTGGCCTACACCCGCGGGCGCCATGTTCATGCAGCTCTTCTTCGAACCGAAGCTCGACCTCGACCGGCTCCGCGCGACGCTCGACACCTGCGGGCCGTGGGCGCGCATCAACGCCATGCGCACCCTCACCCCGGCGCAGATGAAGACCCTGTACGAGTCCTGCGAAGGGGTCGAGGCGCTCTCGCTCGACTACATGGTCCCGACGGGCGAGGCCCTCGTGGAGGTGATCCACCACGGCCGCAACACCCTGCCGGCCTTCAACAATTTCCAGAAGCGCTTCTGCCGGCCCGACGGCGACGACTCGCCCGAGCAGCTCTGGGGCTACAACGAGTGCGGGGCCCTCCAGATGGCCCTGACCGGCCCCGGGTACTTCGTCACGACGCTCACCGAGAAGGGCGAGATCCTCGTCGACTACGCGAAGGTCCCGCCGCGCAAGCCCGCCGGCTGGCCGCCGATCATGGGTCCGACCGCGCGCGCCGGCAGCCTGGTGTGGGCCGGCATGACCGACGTGCTGCGCCGCGTCTCCGAGCACGTCACCATCGGCGCCGCATACAAGAACGGTAAGGCCATGGGGCAGTACTTCTCCCTCACGCGCGAAGACCCGAAGGTCTGAGCCCGGCGCTGGCGTCGGCGCCCCGCCTTGCCGTAGCGTCGGCGGCGTGGAGGCTGATCCGAACGATCCAGGCGATCTGTCCGCGGGCGCCGAGCTCCCGGGCGGCTATACGATCGAGCAGCCGGTGGTGCAGGGGCGCACCCGGCTGATCTACGCGGCGCGCTCGGCCGAGGGCGCGCTCGTCGCGGTGCACGTGCTCGACGCCGGCCTCGTCGACGGCCTCGGCGAGTGGTTCACGCAGGGGGCCACCGGCCGCGCGGAGATCCAGCACCCGACGCTCGTCCGCACGCTCTCGGTCGGCCGGCTCGACGACGGGCGTCCCTTCGAGGTGACCGAGCTGCTCGAGGGCACCTCGATGCGCGAGGCGCTCGACGCCTCCCCCGAGGGCGTCGACCCCCTCGCGGTCGTGCACGTCGTCAACGAGGTGGCCGCCGCCCTCGACGTGCTCCACGGCCGCTCGCCCGCGGTCGTGCACCGCACGCTCTGCCCCGAGCACATGATGGTGCTGCGCGACACCCACGAGGTGCGGCTGCTCGGGCTCTTCTACGCCGACCGGCCGCAGTTCGAGGGCGTGCGCCCGGGCTACCGCTCGCCCGAAGAGCTCGCGGGCGTGCTCACCCTCGGCGCCCGCGCCGACGTGTTCAGCCTGGCCACCGTCGCGTACGAGCTGCTCACCGGGCGCCACGCGTGGCCGCACGTGCCCGAGCTCGCGCTCGACGCGATGCGCGTCGGCGTGCGCGACCGCGTCAGCGTGCTGCGCCCCGCGCTGCCGGGCGCCCTCGACGCCGTCTTCGAGCAGGCGTGGTCGCTCTCCCCCGACGGGCGCCACGCCTCCGCGGGGCGCTTCGCCCGGGCCTTCCGCGCGGCCATCGACCCGCTCGACGTGGCCGCCGCCCTCGCGAGCAACGTCTTCGACGATCGGCCCACCGCCGAGGTCTCGGTCGCCGTCGTGCGCGCCCGCAACAACACCCTGCTCAACGCGGGCGCCGTGGCGCAGGCGATCGCCCCCCGCGCGGTCGTGGGCAAGGTGAAGGCCGTCGAAGATCCCGAAGGGGAAGCGCGCGCCTCGCGGCCGCCGCCCCCGCGCATGCTGCGGGCGCTCGTTCCGCCCGGGACGCGGCCCGTGCGCACGAAGGAGACCGACCCCCCGGCGAAGATCACCCTGCCGCGCCCCGAAGACGTGCTCCCACCGCCCGCGGCGGACGATGAGCCGTCGCCCGAAGCGCCCCCGCCCGACGAGTCTTCCGCCGAAGGGTCTTCGTCCGAGGAGACCCCGGTCGCCACCGCCGCGCCGGCCCCGGAGGTCACCGCGCCGAACGACGTCGGCCGCTTCCTCCCGCCGATCACCGAGGTGACGCAGGAGAACGAGATCCCCCGGGAGACCCCTTCGCCCCTGATCGCCGCGGTGGAAGCGAAGACCCCCGTCGCGGTCGTCGAGCCGCCCGACGAGCCCACGCCGATGCCCTTCGTCAGCGCGCCCGCGCCGAGCCCCGTGCCGGCGCCG
>JAQBQI010000642.1 GCA_028287085.1 Myxococcaceae bacterium | reverse complement strand
GCGGCCGCGGGCGCCGTCGCGGGCCTCGCGGCGGGCCTCGTCGGCGCGCTCGCCCAGCACCTCCAGTGCCCCGTGATGGACCTCGACCACACCCTCCTCGCGCACGCCGTTCCGGTGGCGCTGGGCGCGCTGCTGGGCGCGCTCGCGGGGCGGCGCTGGCTCGCGCCCTGAGCTCGGTCGGGTCGTCGGTGGAGGGACGCCGCCGGGAAGGCGGCGCCCGGGCGGGCGGTGAGGCGGAGGGGGCTAGGGTCGGGTCAGAGGCTCTTGAAGAGGCAGATGGTCGCGCCGACGTTGTCGGTGACCACCGCGAAGCTGCCCATCGTCGCGACGGCGACCTCCTCCATCACGACCTTGCCGCCGTTGTTGGTGACGCGGGCGCGGGCGGCGGCGAGGTCGTCGACGACCACGTAGGTGAGCCAGTGCGTCGGCGCGCCGGGCGGCGAGGCGCTGAGCGAGGCGATCATGCGCTCGCCGACCTTGAAGACGTCGCCGCCGGTGACCGAGCCGCCGGCCTCCCAGCCAAAGAGCTTGCCGAAGAAGGCCTTTGAGCCCGCGGCGTCGGTGGAGTTGAGGTGCTCCCAGCAGAACTCGCCGAGGCCCGGCATCGTGGTGCGCGCGGGCTCGTCGCTGAAGGGGTGCATCAGCGTGAGCGGCGCGCCCTGCGGGTCGGCGATCACCGCGAAGCGCCCGTAGTTGGGGATGTCGCCCGGGGCCATCATCACCTTCCCGCCGGCCTCGGTCGCGACCTTCGCCGAGGCGTCGACGTCGGCCACGCAGACGGTGCCGATCCAGTGCGGCGGCACGCCCGGCATCGCGTCGAGCGGGGCCATGCCGCCGATGCCCGTCTTGTCCTTCTTGATCATCACGTACGTGAAGCCGTCCATCGGCATGTCCTCGAAGTTCCAGCCGAAGACCTCGCCGTAGAAGCGCTTCGAGGCGGCCACGTCGGGGGTCATGATCTCGCGCCAGATGAAGGTGCCGTTCGGGTCGTTCGCCTTGGTGCTCATGGAATCGCTCCTTTGATCGTCGCCACACTTGACCCCACTCGGTCGGGCGACTCCCGCGTTGTCGAGCTAGACCCCGGGCCCGCGCAAATTTTCGGTGAACATTTGTTCCCATCACCGCCGCCCTTGCGGCGTTCGCCGTGATTTGCTAAGTCCCGCGGGCTCCGCTCGACGCCCGGCAGCCGGCGCCCCAGTCCTTGGTGGCCACCGGCGATCCCTCTCCCCCAACCACATTACCCATCCCCGTAAACTTCGCCCCGGCGACGGACACCCGTCGTCGCCCGAGAGACCGTCATGCAACCGTCGACGAAATCGATCCACGACCTCGAGTGGCCCGCGCTCACCGCCCACCTCGCCGCCCGCGCCCAGAGCGCGCAGGCGCAGCAGCGGGCCAGCGAGCTCGCGCCCAGCGACACCCTCGACGAGGCCCGCGAGCGCATGCGCCGCACCGCCGAGGCCCTGCGCGCCGCCCGCGACGGCGACCCCATCCCCAACGGCCCGCTGCCCGACGTCACCGACGCCCTGCTGCGCATCGACCGCGTCGCCGAGGTCACGGCGCTCGAGCTCTACCAGGTGCGCGAGGTCATCCGCACGGCGCACACCATCCGGCGCTGGTCGCAGTCGCGCAAGGCCGCGATGCCCGCGCTCGCCGCCGCGCTCAACAGCGACCCCGCGCTCGACCGGCTGCTCGCGACGCTCGACCAGGCCATCGACCCCGACGGCACCCTCGCCGACCGGGCGAGCGCCGACCTCGCGCGCTGCCGCCGCCAGGTGCACGACATGCGGGGCCGCGTCGTCGCGCGCCTCGAGGAGTTCATGGCGAAGTACGCCGCCGTGCTCCAGGACCGCTTCTACACCCTGCGCGACGGCCGCTACGTGCTGCCGGTGCGCAGCGACTCGCACATCCGCGTGCCGGGCATCGTGCACGGCTCGTCGGGCTCCGGCGCCACGCTCTTCATCGAGCCGCGCCCGGTGGTGCTGCTCGGCAACCAGCTCAAGGTGCTCACCGCCGAGATGGAGCGCGAAGAGGCCCGCGTGCTCATGGAGCTCGCCGAGCGCTGCCGGAACGAGATCCGCGGGCTCGAGGAGGCCCACGAGGCCTGCGTGACGGCCGACCTGCTGGGCGCGATCGTGGGCCTCGCGATCGACCTCAAGGCCGAGGCGATCGAGCCCGAGGCCGAGCCGGTGCTCGACCTGCGGCGCGCGCGGCACCCGCTGCTGGCGCTCACGCCCGCGGGGGTGGTTCCGAACGACCTCGCGCTGCGCTCGGGCAAGGTGCTGGTGGTGTCGGGGCCCAACGCGGGCGGCAAGACCGTGGCGCTGAAGACCCTCGGGCTCGCGGCGATGATGGTGCGCGCGGGCCTCGCCCTGCCGGTGCAGGAGGGCTCGCGGGTCGGGTGGTTCGACCCGGTGTTCTGCGACGTGGGCGACGACCAGTCGCTGGCGCGCAACCTGTCGACCTTCAGCGCGCACGTGAGCAACCTGGCCGAGGTGCTGCGCGGGGTGCGCCCGGGCTCGCTGGTGCTGCTCGACGAGCTCGCCGGCGGCACCGACCCGGAGGAGGGCTCGGCCCTCGCCGCGGCCGTGCTGGAGACGCTCGCGGCGCGCGGCGCGGCCGTCGCCGTGACGACCCACTACGAGCTGTTGAAGACCCTGGCGGTGCGCGACGACCGCTTCGTCAACGCGTCGGTGGGCTTCGACCTCGCGACGATGGCGCCCACCTTCGCGGTGACCATGGGCGTGCCGGGCGCGTCGAGCGCGCTCGCGGTGGCGCGGCGCTTCGGCGTGCCCGAGGACGTGGTCGAGCGCGCGCGGGGGCTCCTGCCCGAGCACGCGGGCAGCCGCGAGGACGTGCTGCGGAGGCTGCAGGACGAGGAGCGCGGGGCGCGGCTCGCGCGCGCTGCGGTGGAGGACGAGTCGCGGTCGATCACGGCGCTGCGGGTCGAGCTCGAGGCCGAGAAGCACGCGCTGCGGGCCAAGGAGCGCGAGCGGCTGTCGCGCGAGGGCAGCGAGCTGGCGGGCCTGCTGCGGCGGGCGCGCGAGGAGCTGCGCGACGTGCAGGCGAAGCTGCGGCGCAAGAAGGTGACCGAGGAGGACGTGCGCGAGGCCGAGCGCTCGGTCAACGAGGTGGCGAAGGTGGCGGCGCTCGACGGCGCGCTGGGCCGGGGCCTGGAGCTGCTGAAGCCGGCGGGCACCGGGCGGCGCGCGGCGAAGGAGGAAGAGCTGCGGCCGGGCGTGAAGGTCTACGTGCCGCGGCTGGGCAACATGGTGGAGGTGCTGGAGGCGCCGTCGCGGGGGCAGCTCCGGGTGGCGGCGGGCGCGCTGAAGCTGATGGTGGCCGTCGACGAGGTGCAGCTCGCGCCGTCGGCGGGCGACGAGGGCGGCGCGGCGGAGGGCGGCCGCGGGCGCGACCGATCGGCGACGGCGGCGGCCGAGGCGCCGGGCGAGATGGAGCGCACGCTGCGGGTGGACTCGAACACCTGCGACGTGCGGGGCCTACGCGCCGACGACGCGCTGGGGATGGTGGACACCTTCCTCGACCGGGTGCTGGGCATGGGCTCGACCTCGGGCTACGTGCTGCACGGGCACGGCACCGGGGCGCTGAAGATCGCGGTGCGCGAGCACCTGAAGCGGTCGCCGTGGGTGAGGGGTTCGCGCGCGGCCGACCCCGAGGACGGCGGCGACGCGTTCACGGTGTTCTGGCTCAAGGGCTGAGCGCGCGTCGTAGGCTGGCGCCGCTCTCGGGAGTGCGGGTAGGGTCGGATCGATGGCCCCTCCCGCCACGCCTGCCCGAGAGCGGCTGCTGCTCCGCGGCGACCGACTGGCGATGCTCTCCGCCGCGCTCCGTCACGTGCGCGACGCGGGGCATCTGCTGCGCATCGAGGCGGCGCGCTCCCTCGATCAGGCGTGGCACCTCGCGGGCTACGGACCCGAGTGTGCCCGCAAGGCGTCGTTGGCCCGGAGCGAGTTCGACAAGGCCCTCGGTCACCGGGTCGAGGGGCCGCTCGTTGCGGCGCTGAGCCTCGCGAGGGACCTCGATCCGCTCGCCATCGGTACGACATGGACGGGGAGTTCTCCGCCGCGCCGCTCGTCGAGTGGCACGAGGCGAGTCGCTACGAGCGGACGGGAGCACACGACGTCGAGGCGGAGGTCGCGCGGCTCGTCGAACAGTCGGAGTCGGTGGTGCACACGATCGCCTTCCGGCTCTGGGCGGACGGACGGATTCCGGGCGGAGCGCGGTGGTGATGGTCGGCTTCGATGAGGTGCTCCCGACGGTCTTGCGGGTGTGTGAGGGGTCGCCGGCCTTTTCGGGCATCGCCCGCATCTGCGTGGTGCGCGACCTCCGCGGACGGGTGCGGCTCGCGGTGAGGCCCGTGAGCGGGAGCGCGCCCGACCTCGCCGCGCTCGCCGAGGAGCTGCGACGCGAGCTGGGCCCATGGTTCGTCGAGGAGGTGTTCTCGACCGCGGACAAGGACGACCGGCGGCACATCGCCGCCAAGGCTCTCGAGCTGTCGAAGCCGTGGGACGACGCGCGCTATCTCGACTTCACGGGCGGCGAGCGGGTCGCGACGGCGAAGCGCTGGTGCCTCGTCGAGCGTCGCCTCACCAAGGAGAGCTGGTTCGAGACCTCGTCGGTCAGCCCCCCGTGGAACCTCGCGGACTCGACGCCCGCGATCGTGACCTTCTACTCCTTCAAGGGCGGCGTCGGTCGCACCACGGCGCTCGTCTCGTGTGCGCTGCAGGCCGCCGAGGAGGGGCCGGTGGTGGTGCTCGACCTCGACCTCGAAGCGCCCGGACTCGGCGCGCTCCTCGACGTCCGCACCGAGCGCGGCGTGCTCGACTGCATCGTCGAGCACGCCGCGACAGGGAGTCTCGACCTCGAACGGGTGCACGGAGCACCGCGGGCGATCGTGGTGGAGGGGGCGGAGCCCATCACCGTGCTGCCCGCGGGCAACCTCGACGCGCTCTTCCTGGAGAAGCTCGCGCGGCTCGACCTGCTGAACCGCGACCTCGGCGCGGAGTCGGCCGCCTCGACGACCCAGGAGGCCTTGCGCGCGCTGCTGCACGAGGTGCGCAAGCGCTGGTCGCCGAAATACATCTTCCTCGACGCGCGGGCGGGCCTGCACGACCTCGCGGGGCTCTCCCTGCACGGGCTGTCGCACGTCGACGTGCTGGTGTCGCGCGCCACCGAGCAGGGCTACCAGGGGCTGCACCTGACGGTGGAGACCCTCGGCCGACGACGACGCGCCGAGCGCGCTGCGCCCGGCAAACAGGCTTCCGACCGGCAGTGCATGGTGGTGCAGAGCTTCGGGGCGCTCGACGAGCAGGTGGCCGCGGCCGAGACCGAGCGCTTCAGGGAGCGCAGCTACGAGAGCTTCGCGGCACATTACTACGTCGAGGAGACCGACCCGGTCGCGAGCGACGCGCCGCACTTCCCGGTCGTGATCAAGCGGCACGAGGAGCTGGAGCGGGATGTGCCGCTGCGGGAGGTCGAGGCGGTGCTGCGCGGGGCGGACTACCAGCGCCTGTGGGCGCGGCTACAGGAGCTGTGCATTCCGACGAGGAGGGCGCCGTGATCGAGCGGGCGGACGAGATATTGGCCGCGATGGAGCGGCTGCGGCTGGACGATGCGGTGCTGGTGGAGAGTCCGCTGCGGGTCCTGCTACCGCTGGCCTGCCACCGGGCCGTGCTCGCGCACGAGACGGTGGTGGTATTGGGCGAGCGCGGCACCGGGAAGAGCCTGCTCGCCAGGGGGCTGGTGGATGCGGGGAGTTCGGCTTCGCTGGGCGCGGTGCTGGAAGGTGACGTGCCCGCTCGTGCTCGCTGGTTCGATGCTTTCTCCCAGAGATCTGATCGGCACAGGAACGTCGCCGAACTCGATACTTTGGCTCGGGATAGCGACGACGAGGGGCTGCGGCGATATTGGCTGTCGAGCGCCTTCGTGTCTCTCATTCAAGAACTGAATTTGATGTTCACCGAAGGCGAGAAGTCTTTGGGAATGAGCGAGGAGTTGGTTCAAGAGGTGCGAGCGTCGCAATCGGCGCTTGCTGCATACAAGAGCAGAGCACTCTCCGCAGTCGACTCGGCTCACGTATCTCAGATCGTGGCACGCCTCGATGATGTGAGCGCCGAATTCAAGAAGGTCAATCTCCACCTCGTCGCCGTGTATGACGACCTCGACCAGTTCGGCATGTTCGACCCCGCGTTGCGGTCGCGCCTGATCCGCACCCTGCTGGCCACCTGGACCTCGCTCTCCACCCGATACACCCACCTCCGCGCGAAGATCTTCCTCCCCTCCGAGCTGCTCGACGTCGACCGGCTCGACACGCCCGACGCGAGCAAGCTCCTCGCCCGGGCGCAGCACCTTCGCTGGGACGACCTCTCCCTCTTCCGCGCGCTGCTCCGCCACCTCGGTCGCGACGAGGCGACGCGCCAATGGCTGACCTCGATTCCCGGTATCTCCTTCGAAGACCGTGGCGCCGCCGGCTGGATGCCCGGAACCCTCTCGGAGCCCTCGCTCGAAGCGTGGATGACCTCGCTCACCCGACGGCTGATGTCCCACGGCGAGACCCGCGGGCTCACCCACCGCTGGATCCTCAATCGGCTCCGCGACGCCCACGGCCGCGTGCTGCCGCGCTCACTGCTCACCCTCATCGGCGAGGCGGCGCAGCACGAGCGCTCGCTCCCGAAGCGATCCGCTCAATCGCGACTGTTGTCGCCGGAGTCCTTGGTGCACGCGCTCGATGAGGTCTCGAAGCGCCGGGTGAAGGAGATCGCCGAGGTGTACCCCTGGGTGCACCGGCTCGCGGCCCTGCGCGGCATGTCGCTGCCGGTGCCGCGCGACGAGGCCGAGAGTCGACTGGCCACCAATCCCCCCGACGCCGAGGACCTCCCCGCGCGCCCCGGCGTCAGGGTGGTCGATGACCTCATCCGCTTCGGCGTGCTCCGCGCGAACGCGCAGGGCGCCCTGGAAATGCCCGACCTCTACCGGCTCCACTTCAAGCTGATCCGCGGCACCGTCTCCCGGGCAGCGTAGGCTCCCAACCCGCCGACGCCTACGGGGTGAGCGCGAGCGTGAAGCGCAGCGCGGGCTCCCCCTGGAAGGTCGTCCACGGGCACGCGCCGGCGCAGTTGAGCGGGTCGCCGTTGCCGCGCGCGCGGCGGTGCACGATCGCGTAGCGGCCGGGCGGCAGCGCCGCGAGGTCGCAGGTCACCTGGTCGCTGAAGCCGCAGCCGTTGCGGGAGGCGTTGTCGATGCGGCGGGCGCTGCACGCCAGCGCCACCGGCGTCGCCCCGTCGTCGGCGAAGGCCTCGAAGACGGCGCCCGCCACCGGGTGCTCAGGCAGCCAGTCGGCTTCGAGCATCGGGCGGTCGCGCACGGCGAAGGTCGCGGTGCCTCCCCACGGCGGCACCGACCGACTCGTCCCTGGACCGAGGCCGAGCGTGAGGTAGTCGTCGCCCCCGAGGCAGCAGCCGCCGAGGGCGAGCGTGACCAGCACCAGCCGTGTGCAGCGACGCGCCATGGACCGTGCACTTCGCGGCCACGCGGCGCCCTGTCAACCGGGCGGGGCGCGCGGGGTCACTCCGCGACGGCGATCACGATCTTGCCGCGGGTGCGCCCGGCGATGCTCATGCGGTGCGCGTCGGCGAGGCGGGCGAGGGGGAAGGTCGCGTCGACGTGGGCGCGCAGGGCCCCGCGCGCGGCGAGGCCGTCGAGCCAGCGGAGGTCGGCGGCCGAGGGGCCCAGCATCACCGCGCGCACGCGGCGGCGGAAGGTGAGCGCGTAGAAGAGCTGCCACGCGAAGGTCGCCCCGGTGGGGGCGGTGCTCGCGTAGACGCCGCGCGCGGTGAGCCACGGGGTGAAGGTCGTCGCGGGCTGTGATCCGACGCAGTCGAGGATGACGTCGAAGGCGCCGCCCGCCGCGGGCGATGCGCCGGTGGTGTAGTCGACGACCTCGTGGGCGCCGAGCGAGCGCACGAGCTCGGCGTTGCGCCCCGAGCAGAGGCCCGTCACGTGGGCGCCCGCGGCGCGCGCGATCTGCACGCCGAAGTGCCCGACGCCGCCCGACGCGCCGACGACGAGCACGCGGTAGCCGTCGGCGCCCGCGAGCGGCAGGCGCGCGTGGTCGCGCAGGCCCTGGAGCGCCGTCATGCCCGCGAGGGGAATGGCCGCGGCGTCGGCGTAGGACATCCCCTCGGGGATGGGCGCGACGTCGCGGGGGTGTACCGCGACGAGCTCGGCCGAGGCGCCGCCGCGCACCGTCGGGAGCCGCGAGTGGACGCGCGCCCCGACGGGGAAATCGCCCGCGGCAGTGACGACCTCGCCGGCGACGTCGAAGCCCGGGAGGTAGGGCAGGCCCGGGCGCACGAGGTTGAAGGGGAAGTGGCCGCCGGCCATCTTCCAGTCGATGGGGTTCACGCTGGAGGCGTGCACCTTCACGAGCAGCTGGCCGGTGCCGGCGACGGGGTCGGGCTGCTCCGCCGACTCGATGTTCTCGGGACTGCCGTAGGCTCGATAGCGCGCGACCTTCATGGCCCGCGTGAATACCCCATCGCCGCGCCGGGCGGGGCGCGCCGACCCGCTCGGGGTCACGGCCCCGCCGCGGCCCCGCTCGCGGACTCTTTCGTGCGGCGGCGGACTGGGGTTAGCCTCCGCCGCAATGAAGCACCCGGGCAGGTGGGCCACTGGAATCGCGCTCGTCGCATCTCTCGCCGGCTGCGAGGACGACCCCGCGCCGGCCGACGCGGGGAGCACCGACACGGGCGCGAGCCTCGACGCGGGCGTCGACGCGGGCACGGTCGTCGATGCGCCGACGGTCGCCGACGCGGGTGGCGACGCGGGCGTGGCAACCGACACGGGGCGGCCCGTTCCGTACGCGGGGCCCGACGACTGGTGCCCGGGGCGCGACCACTGCCGCGCGACCGGCGACAACCGGCTGTACGTCGGGGCGGGGCGCGCGCTGATGAACCCCACCCTGGTCGAGACCCAGTTCGAGGACCTCAACGGCG
This sequence comes from Myxococcaceae bacterium, assembly GCA_028287085.1. Lineage (GTDB taxonomy): Bacteria > Myxococcota_A > Polyangia > Polyangiales > SCUS01. Next base: position 4,260 of record JAQBQI010000642.1, on the reverse strand, counting down.
ACCACGAGTGGCAGCGCAACGAGCCCTTCACCGACCTCAACGGCAACCGCCGCTTCGACGCCTTCTGGATGGCCGGCTTCGGCAACGCCCGCGTCGCGCGCGGCATCCACGACGACCTCGAGGTGCGGGCGATCGCGTTCCGCTACAACGACACGACGGTGGCCTTCGCGGTGGTCGACGCGGTCGGCTACTTCATCAACGACATGGACGCCGTGCGCGCCGACCCGGCGCTCGCGGGCCTCGACATCGACCGCGTGATCGTCGGCGCGACCCACGTGCACGAGGGCGTCGACACGGTCGGCCTGTGGGGCCCGTCGGCGGCCGAGACCGGGCTCAACCGCGACTTCCAGACGCTCACGCACCAGCGCGCCGCGCAGGCCGTGCGGCAGGCCGTGATGGCGCTGCGCCCGGCGCGCATGCGCGTGGTGCAGGCGGCGCCCACCGACGCGGCGGGCGACACCCGCGGCTACGTCAACGACACGCGCGACCCGGTCATCTACGACCCCACGCTGACGGTCGTGCGCTTCACCGAGCTCGACGCCCCGCAGACCCCCATCGCCACCTGGATCAACTGGTCGGCCCACCCCGAGTACGCGGGCTCGCGCAACGACCAGATCAGCGCCGACTACGTGCACTGGCTCCGCGAGGTGACCGAGAACGGCGACGCCGCGCACGGCCTCGCCGGCCTCGGCGGCACCACGGTCTTCGTCAACGGCGCCCTCGGGGGCCAGGTCGGCCCGGGCGGCACGCGCGTGCCCGGCGCCGACGGGATGGTCATCGCGAACTCCGGGTTGGAGAAGGCCGAGGCCGCGGGGCGCAACATCGCCCGCTTCGCGCTCGAGCGCCTCGCGCGCGACGGCGTCGACGTGCCCGCGGCCGACCTCTCGCTCTCGTACCGCACCGCGCCCATCGCCGCGGAGGTCGAGAACATCGGCTACCACGCCTACTACCTGACCAACGTCTTCGCGCGCGACCTGCTCTACTTCGACACCACGCGGCCCTTCGACGAGACCAACGTGCCGTGGGTGCGCTCGCGCGTGACCTACCTCCAGGTCGGCCCCGTCGGAACGATCTCCGCCCCGGGCGAGCTGCACCCCGACCTCTGGGTGGGCACGCGGGACGCCCGCTGGTCGTGGGGTCAGCCCCCGCTCACGCCGATGCAGCCCAACGCGCCCGACCTCAGCGCGGCCCCGGCGCCGCCCTACCTGCGCGACCTCGTGCTGCTGAACCCCGGCGTGCGCTACGCCTTCGTGTCGGGCCTCACCGAGGACTTCCTCGGGTACATCGTGCCCACGTACAACTATCTCCTCGACCCGGTGACGCCCTACCTCAACGAGCCGGCGGGCGACCACTACGAGGAGACCAACTCCATCGGGCCGGGCGCCCAGCGCTACATCTACGCGCCCATGGAGGCCGTCGTCCGCTGGCGGCCGTCGCCCTGATTCTTACCCCTCCCCGTAAACCTCACCGCCAACCCCGGAGCATCCCATCGTGATCGTCAGGAACACCGCCCTCGTCCTCGCCGCCCTCAGCCTCGCCGCGTGCAGCAGCGACCCCGCCGCGCCCGCCGACGCGGGCACCACCCCGACCGACACGGGCGCCGCGGCCGACACGGGCGTCGCGGCCGACACGGGCGTGGCGACCGACACGGGCGGCGCGGCCGACGTGCCGGTCGTGCTGCGCTGCAACTCCACGGGCGCCGCGGCGTGCTTCGAGCTGCCGACGGTGCCCGTGATGGCCAACGCCGGCGCCGGCATGCCCCCGGTGGCGCCCGACTTCAACTGCGACCTCCCGGCGACCACCACCAGCACCGCGGCGCTCACCATCGCCGGGCGGGTCGACGACTTCCAGACCGACGCCCCGGTCATCAACGCGACGGTCGACGTGTTCCGCGGGCTCGACTACCTCGGCGCGCCCATCGCCACGGCGATGACCAACGCCACGGGCAACTACACGGTGACGATCCCGTCGGGCACGATGGGACCGCTCGCGTGGCGGGTGCGCGCGAGCGAGACGCTCGACACCTACCTCGTCAACGACACCGTCGACCTCACCCGCGCCGGCATCACGGGCAGCAACCGCAACTCGGTCACCACGACCACCGCGGGCCTGCTCACGGCGCTGCTCGGGCAGTCGCGCCGCGCCGGCACCGGCATCGTCGCGGGCGAGGCCACCGACTGCCAGCGCCGCGACCTCATCGGCGTCATCGCCACGATCTCCAGCACCTCGTCGCGCAACACCAACGCGCGCCCGAGCTTCGTCCCCGACGCGCAGGTCTACTACTTCTCCGCCGCGTCGGGCCTGCCCACGAGCCGCAACGCCGCCACCATGACCAACGTGTCGAGCAGCAACGGGCTCTACATCGCGATCCAGATTCCGGCGTCGACCACGGCGACCTACTACGCCCAGACCTGGGGCTTCCGCGCGCAGGCCGACGTGGCCATGGGCGCCGCGGGCCTGTCGCTGCTCTCTGAGGTGCCCGTGAAGGTGCTCCCCGACGTGCTCGTCACGGTCAACCACGAGCCGCTGCGCGCCCCTTGAGCGACCAGGCCAGCGACCCCCGCCGCGCCCTCCCCATCGGCGTCTTCGACTCCGGGCTCGGCGGGCTCACCGTGGTCCGGCAGATCCGCCGGCTGTGCCCCCAGGAGGACGTGCTCTACCTCGGCGACACCGCCCGCGTGCCCTACGGCACGCGCTCGGCGCAGACGGTGCTGCGCTACTCGCGGGCCTGCGCGCGGGCGCTGGTCTCGCGCGGCATCAAGCTGCTCGTGGTGGCCTGCAACACGGTGAGCGCGGTGGCCCTCGACATGCTGCGCGTCGAGCTCGACCTGCCCGTGCTGGGCGTGATCGAGCCCGGCGCCGGGGCGGCCGTCGCGGCCACGCACCGCCACCGCGTCGGCGTGCTCGCCACCGCCGGAACCATCGCCTCGGGGGCCTACCCGCGGGCCATCGCGTCGCGCTCGTCGCGCACCGAGGTCTTCGGCCGCGCGGCGCCGCTGCTGGTCCCGCTGGTGGAGGAGGGCTGGCTGGAGGGCGACGTGCCGCGGCTCGCGGTCGCGCGCTACCTGGAGACGCTCGCGGCCTGCGACGTCGACGTGGTGGTGCTCGGGTGCACGCACTACCCGGTGCTGCGCGACACGATCAGCGCCGAGGCGAAGCGGGTGCTCGGGCCCGACGCGTCGGTGGTCGACAGCGCCGAGGCGACGGCCGAGGAGCTGCGCGACTTCCTCGCGGCGCGCGGTCTGGGCGCGGCGAAGGCGGGCGAGGGGCGCCTGCGGATGCTGGTCACCGACCGGCCGCAGAGCTTCGCCGAGGTGGCGTCGCGCTTCCTCGGGCACCCCGTCGACGACGTCGAGCAGATCGACCTGTAGCGCCCCTCCGCGCGGTCGATGCGCGGTCAGTCGCAGCTCAGGCCGTTGGCGTTGCAGTCGCCGAAGCTGCAGCGGCAGCTCAGCCCGCCGCCCGGCGCGGAGACCTCGAAGCCCCGGGCGCGGCAGTCGCCGAAGTTGCAGCGCACGCCGCCGCTGCCGCCGCCGGGGAGCGACAGCGAGTAGCCCTGGGTCGAACACTCGTCGAAGCTGCAACGGGCCGAGCCGGTGCCGAGGCGCGAGCTCGTCGTCCAGCCGTGCTGATCGCACGACCCGAAGCTGCACCGCACCTCGACCGTCACGCCGTCGGAGTAGCGGGTGCTCCAGCCGTTGGCGTTGCAGTCGCCGAAGCTGCAGCTCGCGCTGCCGCGGACGCCGTTGCCGTAGGTGACCGTCCAGCCGTGGGCGTTGCAGTCGCCGAAGCTGCACCGCACCTCGCAGCGCGACGGCGGGAGGTCGAGGCGCTCGGTGCAGTCGCCCCAACGCACGCGGCGTCCCGCGTCGCGGGTCGGCGCGCGGCCGCCGTCCCCGGGGGACGTCGAGGCGTCGCGGGCGCCCGCGTCGCGGACGTCGACCACGCGATACTCGGGCGGGATGCGCGAGGGCGACGGCGGGCCGCAGCGCGGGAGCTGGGCGAAGAGCGACGCCGCCAGCGCGCCGATTAGCCGATCAGCGGAGCGAGCGGCGCGGTACGAGTCGGCGCTCACGGGGCGAAGAGTACGCCCGTCCACGCCTCGCTGCGCGCCCGTCGCGCCCGCCGGCGCGCTGATCGAGCAGATGATCGATGCGGGGACAGGCAACGAGGGGAGAGTAGGCAATCCGATCCGTCGGGGAGCAAGCACCGACGTCCGCAGTCCCCGGCCTCGCCCGCCGGGGAGCAAGCACCGACGTC
>JAQBQI010000844.1 GCA_028287085.1 Myxococcaceae bacterium | reverse complement strand
CGCCGCCGAGGTGGTCGAGCGCGAGGACGCTCAGGCCGCAGCCGAGGCCGCTGCCGGCGAGGTCGGCGGCGTAGAGGCGCGCGGCCGTCGTGCCGTGGGCGGAGAGCACCGCGGCGATGACGGTTCCGGCGAGGACGAAGGGGACGAGCACGGCGGCGACGAGCGCGACGAAGCACGCGAACTGCGCCGGGCTGGCGAGCACCGAGGCCTCGAAGGGCAGGCGCGTGGCGACGACGAGCACGAGCACCGTGGCGCCCGCGGCGGCGAGGCAGAGCTTCGCCATGCGGGCGTCGAGGTCGCCCTCGCGCAGCGCGGGGCGGAGCTGCACGGCGAGGCCGCCGGCGGTGAAGCCGAGGAGCGCCGCGGCCACCGCGAGGAAGGCGAAGTGGTACCAGATGAGCAGCGAGAAGACGCGCGTGAGGGAGACCTGGAGGGTCAGCACGGAGAGCGCGGTGAGGGCGATCGCGAGCAGCGAGAGGCGGGGCTTCACCGGGACGACGCTAGTGCGAGCGCCGCCGGGAGCGTTAGCGGGATGAGCCGCGGGGGCGCCGCGATGTCCCGCCGCCCTCGCCCGCCGAGGGAGGGCCGCTACCGCTCCCGCGTCAGCACCGCGACGCGCTTCCCGCGGTGCCAGCCCTTGTCCACCCGCAGTCGGTAGCCCTCGTAGGCGCTCGTCTGAAGGTAGCCCTTCCCCTCTTCGAAGCTCATCACCGTGCCGTCGGGCAGCAGGCAGTCGCCGCCACCCCGGTCGCCATCGAAGACGTCGTAGAGATCGTTCCACGCGTCGATCCAACGCATCTCGACCTCGGTGTTCGTCGGCGGTCGCACGGCTGCCGACACCGTGCACCGGGCGCTCGCGCCGTCGCAACACCACACCTCCGCCTGCGTCGGCCCCCAGTGCCCGCGTGCCCGATCCACCCCTCCGTCTCGCAGGCCCGCTCTGCCCCCGTCCCCACCCCACCCCTTCGTCGACGGAACCCCCGGTCGTCGCGCCACCAGCCTGCCGTTTCGCCTGCGCTGGTGTCCTCTGCCCTCGTCCACGGCCCACCCCTTCGTCGTTCTCACTCCCCTCTGTCGATTGGCGGAAACCTCTCTCGGCGCCCGATCCGACATGGGTCAAGTCCCGCCGACGCGGGAGGCCGTTGGCGATGTCCGCCGGCGGCCGAGGTCCACGCCCGATCGAGAGAGGTGTCCCCCATGACCGACCACTACATCGACAACGCCGAGACCCAGGTCTACGGCCCCGCGCTGCGGTCCAACGTCGCGCGGCTCCTTCAGCGCGAGCTGGCCGACGCCGACGCGTCGCTCCGCGCCACGCTCCAGTTCGTCATCGCGCGCCAGGCCGACGCCGACCAGATGATGGCCACCGCGCTCGGCGTCGCCCGCGCGCAGGTGTCCTCCCTCTCCGCCGCCGCGGCCGCGAAGGGCACCGCGCTCGGCGACGCCAGGGTCGCGATGCGGGCCCTCTACAAGCACCTCGACGCGCGTCGAGAGGCCGGCCAGTGGATGGGCGACGTCGCCCTCTTCTTCCCCGCGGGCCTCGGCGGCATCCCGAAGTTCGGGCGCACGCTCCTCCCGGCGATGCGCGTCGCCCTCGCCGCGTTGAAGGCCGACCGCACGGTCCCCGATCACGCCGATCACCTCAAGCGCCTGACCCGCGCCGAGGGTGCGGTCGAGGCCCACGTCGTCGGCACCGGCGACGCCCACCACGAGGCCCGCGGTCTGCTCTCCGAGCAGGCCACCGAGAAGGGGTCGTGGCTCCTCGCCTACCGCGGCAACGCCCTGCTGGTGGAGGGCGTGCTGACCCACCAGGGCCGCGGCGATCTCCTCGTCGCGACCGTGCCCCACCTCGGCGTGCCCGACAGTCCCGCGAACGCCGGCGCCGCGCCCGTCGCGCCGGTCGCCCCCGTCGCCTGATCGTCGCCCCGCCGCTCCCGCCTCAGTGCCCCGCGAAGGCGTCGCGGTGCAGCGCCACCCAGAAGGCCGCCGCGCGCTTCGCCGCCTCCACCAGCTCCGACTCCCCCAGACCCGCCGCGTGCTCCGCCGTGAGGCTCCCGTGCGCCTCGTCGGCCTGGAGGTGCATCGCCACGAAGCGCACCTGCGTGCGCTCCAGCCCCAGCCGCGCCAGCTGCGGCGGAACATCCCCGGCCAGGTGCCCCGCCACGTTCTCCAGCGCGTAGAGCGCCCCGAGCCACGTCGCCGCGTCCCGGCTCTCCATCCACCAGCGATGGAACTCCCCGACCCCCCGCGGGGCCGACTCCGACACCCGCTCGCCGAGCGCGTCGAGGTCGGCCTCCGCGAGCCGGAAGTGCCCCGACTCCTCCCGCGCGAGCTGCGCGAAGAAGTCCCGCATGGCCGCCGTCGGGGCGTGCGCCGCCGCGTGCTCCAGCCGCTCGCCGCTGCCGCGGGTGTAATGCACCATCGCGTCGAGGAAGCGCACGTAGCCCGCGCGGTCGATCGACGCGAGCATCGGCCGCACCGCGCACGCCATCGCCCCGGGGATGCTCTCCAACGAGTCGTTCTTCATGGCTCCTCCGGGCGGTTCGCCAGCCGTCCGAGGATCGTACGGGCGTGCTCCCGGCAGGGCCAGCGCGGCGCCTGCCCGCGGCGCCCGCGCGCCTCGAACTCGTCGAGCGAGAGGGTCGCGCCGTCGAGCCAGTCGTCGCCCAGCCCGCGGGCGCTCACCGTCGGCGTGGCGCGAAGATCACCGAAGGCCAGTCCGCCGTCGGCGTCGCGGCCGACGTCGAACTCGATCAGCGCCCCGACGCGGCAGGCCAGGGTGGGCATGATCGTCGAGAGGTTGCCCAGCGACCACGCGATGAGCCCGAAGCGCGGAGGGCCCCCGCGCCGCGCCTGGAGGGGACACGCGGGGTCGGCCCCGTCGATCGAGACCAGCTCGACGGGCTGGAGCACGTGGGGCGACGACCCCGCGATGACGTCGAAGCCGAGCTCGATGAGGCGCACCGCGTGGGCGCGCTGCCGCGCGGCGGGCCAGTACTCGTACTCGAAGCCCCAGTGGGCGGAGAGCAGCTCGAGGTCGCGCGGGTCGCGGCGCAGGTGCGCGTAGCGGCCCCAGTCGGGCTCGTGGTCGGCGGCGCCGAAGCGCTCGACGGGGACGCCCGCCGGGCCCACCGCGGGCGAGTGGTTGATGCCGTAGGTGACGCCGGTCGCGCGCACCCCGAGCTCGCCCACGCGCAGCTCGGCCGACTCGTCGCCCGCGGAGGGTCCGCCGAGGGCGGCGAAGCCCAGGGCGCGCACGACCTCGCGGGTGCGGGCGAGCCCGTCGAAGCCCTGGTCGAGCGCGTGGTTGTTGCACAGCGAGACGACGCGCGGGCGGTCGCTGCGCCACGCGTCGAGGTACTCCGCGGGCGCGTTGTAGTGGAGCGTCTCGTACGTATAGGTGGGCACCGGGCGCTCGGGCACCACCGGGGTCTCCAGGTTGACCAGGGCGAGGTCGGCCGCGGCGATGCGCGCGCGCAGCGCGGGGGAGAGGGCGTCGCGGAAGCCCCGGCGGATCCACATGAGGTCGCCGCCCAGGAGCACCCGCGCGGGGCGGGCGAGGGGCCGTCGCCAGGTGCCGCCTTCGAGGTAGGCGCGGGCGCGTTCGGCGTGGCGGCGGTCGGCCTCGCTCCACGGGGTCTTGCGGTGGAGCAGGCTCTTGGCGAGGTAGCGGAGGTTGCGGTCCCAGCGCCAGAGGGGCCAGCGCCCGTCCTCGTAGCGGATGCCGTCGATGAGGGCTTCGCGCAACGCGGTGATCAACGCGGCGGCGCCTTCAGGAAGGCGTGGCCGTCGGAGACGTAGGTGGGTCCGGCGACGAAGGCGCGCCAGAAGACGCGGAGGTAGCCGTCGAACACGGGGGCGTCGCGGCGGGCGAGGGCGTCGCGGAGGTGGGCGTGCAGGCGGGGCAGGTGGTGGCCCGGCACGCGCGGATACAGGTGGTGGTCGAGGTGGTGGTTGAGGCCGCTCCAGAGGAAGGTCCAGAGGGCAGTGGTGCGGACGGTGGTGGCGGTGTGGAAGCGGTCGCCCGCCCACTGGTTGGCGTGGTGGTCGGCGATGGATTTGAGGCCGTTCCAGGGGGTGGCGAAGAGGAAGGGGAGCACCCAGAGCTCGACGAGCGGGCGCACCCAGCCGTGGGGGACGAGCACGTAGCGGAAGAGCGCGAACCACACGAGGGCGTTGAGGGTGAGCTCGGCGAGGTGCGCGGCGAGGGCGCGGCCGCGCAGGAAGACGGCGGGGTAGAGCACGCCGAAGTGGAGCGGCGCGAGCGCGAGGCCGAGGGTGACCACGACGTAGAACTGCACGCGCACGAGGGGGCCGTCGGCGCCGACGTTGTAGGCGTCGGGGTCGCGCGCGGTGCGGTTGTAGCGGTGGTGCCGGAGGTGCGCGTCGCGGGCCGAGCGGAAGGGCACCAGCGACAGCAGGCTGAAGAGGTGGCCGAAGAGCGCGTTGGGGAGGCGAGCGCGGAAGAGGTTGCCGTGCCACGCCTCGTGACCGAGTTGCACCAGCCCGTTGGCGAAGAAGCCCGCGACGAGCAGCAGCGGGACGGAGAGGAAGACGGAGGGCGCGCGGGCGGCGAGCGCACCGAGGGAGACCGTGGCGGCGAGCAGCAGCAGGGTCATCGCGACGGAGCGCAGGCCGCTCGGGCGCAGCAGCGGGCGCAGGTCGTCGGGGGCGATGAGGGCGTCGCGCATTGTGACCTGGGCCCGCGCCGGGAGCGGGCCCTCACCCCCCAGCCGGGGTGAGGTCTCCTCCCGTCGCGTCCCCCCAACCAGGTAGCGCGGGGTCGCCGCGCGGTACGCCTCCCACGCGGCGCCGAAGCGCGCGGCGAGGAAGCGCTCCTCGGCCAGCACGAGGCGGTGCATCCCGACGCCGAGCGCGGCGAGCAACGCGAGAAGCACCGCGCTCGGGTACCAGAGCGTCATGCCCAGGAGGAAGGTGAACGAGCCCAGGTAGATGGGGTTGCGCGAGAGCGCGTGGACGCCGCGCACCCGCAGCGCGTCGGGCGCGTCGGCCTCGTGCTGGCCCACCCGGAAGGCGGCGCCCATCGCGTGCTGGCTCGCGACCATCGTCACGAGACCCAGCGCGGCAACCGACCACGCGAGCCACCCGGGCGGCGCGAAGAGCGGGCGGCCGAGCGCGTCGGAGTACGCCGCGGTGACCAGCGCGGCCGACCAGAGCAGCGAGAGCGCGGCGACGCATCGGGTGGCGCGGCCGTGGGCGGTGCCGCCGGCGCGGTAGAGCACCAGCGGGTTGCGGCCGTAGCGCGCGCGGTGCACGAGGGCCGCGCCGAGGTGGCCCGCGAGCAGGTGCAGCGACGCGAAGCCGAGGTGCAGCATCGGCGCCGAGCGCAGGCTCACGCGACGAGCTCCGCGCCGGGGCCGTGGTGGCGGGTGATCCAGGCGCGCGCGGCGTCGACGAAGGCGTCGAGCTCGGCGTCGCCCCAGAGGCCCGCGAAGCCGGAGCAGTTGACGATGAGCGCGTCGCGGAAGGCGTAGCCGTTGGCGCCCCAGGTAGGAGTGTGGGTCTGGAGCGTGCGCACCGGGAAGGGCGCGGCGTCGAAGTAGCGGTCGACGGTGCCGACGTAGGTGACGACCATGGTGTTGGCGCGGCGCTCGGCCACGAGGTCGGGGCGCAGGTGGTCGCGCAGCATCGCCCGCGTGGCGAGGCGCGAGACGACCATGCACTCGACGAGGGTGCCCCAGTGGACCCCCGCGGCGAGCAGCGCGGCGACGGCGTCGGGCACGAGCGCACGCAGGCGCGCCGGGTCGGCGAGGGCCGCGGTGAGGGCGTCGTCGGGGATCTCGACTGCGAGGGCCGAGCAGGCGTTCTCGAGGGTGACGCCGATGCCGAGCTCGCGGCGCAGGTCGACCGGCACCCGCAGGCGCACGGGCAGCGCGCGGAGGCCCGGGCGGCGGAGCGCGGCGAGGCCCGCGAGCACGGCCGCGAAGAAGAGGGCCGAGCGCGCGCGGGCGTCGAGGTCGGGCCCGATCG
>JAQBQI010000837.1 GCA_028287085.1 Myxococcaceae bacterium | reverse complement strand
TCCCGCCGGCCGCCTGCGGCGCGAAGGGCATCGGCAGCGGCACCGGCCGCGAGCCGTCAGGGGCCGGCGGGGCCCCCGCGAAGCCGATGGTCTCCGGGCGCTTGACCACGAAGGTGGTCTGGCACTTCGGACACCGCATGGTCATCCCGTTGCGAGGCACGCGACGCTCGTCGAGCTCGAAGGGGTTCTGGCAGCCTGGGCATCGGACCTCGAACATCGCTCACCATCCACCGCCCGCCACCGCGGGCTCTCGTTGCGAGACCAGAGTCACGCCGACTAGCGCATGACCCGGTTGCGCCCTCCCTGCTTCGCCCGATACAGCGCCTCATCCGCGCGCTGGAACAACTTCTCGGCGTCGTCTGCGTCCGCCGGAAACGCCGCCACCCCGATCGAGATGCCCGGCTTGAGGGTGACCCCCTCGCGGGCGTAGGTGTGCGCGTTCACCGCGGCGTGTATCTCCTCCGCCACCGCGAAGGCCCGGTCTTGATCGTGGTCGGGCAGCAGCGCGCAGAACTCGTCGCCGCCGAAGCGCGACCCGATGCCGCGGTCGCCGAGCACCCGGCCGATGACCCGGCCGGTCTCGCCGATGGTGTACGCCCCGAACAGGTGGCCGTGCCGGTCGTTGATGGCCTTGATGCCGTCCATGTCCATCACCAACAGCGCGACGCTCTTGCCCTGCGGGGTGGCGGCGGCGAGGCTGCGGGCGAGCTCCATGTCGAAGCGCCGCCGCACGAAGAGCCCGGAGAGGTCGTCGATGTGCAGCAGCCGCTCGAGGTGCTCGTCGTAGGCCTGGTCGAGCGGGTCTTGCATCTCGAAGCGCAGGATGGTGCGCCCCAGCGTGATGCGGTCGCCGTGCGCCAGCGGGCCCTCGGCGCAGCGCGCGCCGTTGACCTGCGAGCCGTTGGTGCTCCCGAGGTCGACGAGCACCCAGGCGTCGCCGCGGTCTTCGATGCGCGCGTGCCGCCACGAGACGCCGGCGTCGGGGATGACCACCTCGCAGGTGGGGTCGCGCCCGAGGCTGGCGTTGCCCGAGAGCCGCGCCCTCGCCCCCACGGCCCCGCCCGACATCACCACCACCGAGGGGCGCCGCGAGTCCTTGATGGCGTGGTGCATCTCCTCGCGCATCGAGCGCCCGTCCTCGAGGGGGATGGTGCGCAGCGACTCCGGCGTGCGGCCCGCCACGCGGTCGACCACCGTGTCGCGCGGCGAGGAGGCACTTCGGCTTGGGGCACCGGGACTTCGGCGCTCGTCGGGCATCGTCACCTCCACCGACCGTACCACCCCTCCGTGGACGGCTGCATCTCCCATCGCACGATCGGCTATCGTGACGAAGAGAATCGATGACGACCACGATCCACGTGCGCACCGCGACCGGGGTGCGCCATACGACCGACCTGTCGGAGGTGAACGCCCTGATCGAGGGCGAGGAGACCTTCTGGATCGACACCACCAGCATCGACGAGCCCCTGCGCGCGATGCTCACCGACGTGCTGAAGCTGCACCCTCTGGCGGTGGAGGACATCCTGCTCGACCGCCCCGGCCCGAAGGTCGAGGACTACGGCGACTACCTCTACATGGTGATCCACGGGGTGGAGTGCCCCGACGCGGACGTCGAGAAGGTGGGCACGGTGGAGCTCGACCTGGTGCTCTCCCAGCGCTGGCTGCTCACGCACCACCGCGGCGCGGTCAAGGCGCCCGCCGAGGTGGCCGAGGAGTTCGCGCGCAACTGCAAGACGATGGAGCGCGGCCCGGCCTTCGTCGCCCACGCGGTCATCGACCGCATGGTCGACCTGTACCTCCCGGTGACCGAGGCCTTCGACGAGCACATCGACGCGCTCGAGACCGACGTGGTCGAGCGCCTCTCCAGCGACATCGTGCCGCGCATCTTCCGGCTGAAGCGCTCGCTCCAGCGCCTGCGCCGCACGGCGATGCACCAGCGCGAGGTGCTGCAGCGCCTGTCGCGCGGGGAGTTCGAGCAGATCCCCGAGCGGGCGCTGCCCTTCTTCCGCGACATCCACGACCACTTCGTGCGCGTGGTCGACCTCGCGGAGGGCAACCGCGAGCTGCTCTCGGCCGCGCTCGACGCGTACCTCTCGCAGACGTCCAACCGGATGAACGAGGTGATGAAGACCCTCGCGCTGGTCTCGACGATCATGCTGCCGCTCACCTTCATCGCCGGCGTCTACGGGATGAACTTCGACCACATGCCCGAGCTGCACTGGCACTACGGCTACCCCTTCGCGCTCGGGCTGATGCTGGTGGTGGGCAGCGGGATGGCGCTGTGGTTCCGCCACAAGAAGTGGCTCTGAGGGCGGGGGGGCGGACTTCGCGCGCATGAGCGAGAGCGACCGGACGATGACGGTGCCCCACCGGCGCTTGGAGCCGCCGCCGACGCGCTACGTCGAGGTGCTCTCGCCGGGCGCGCCGTCGCCCTTCCGCGCCCGCGAGGGCGTCGTGCGCGTGGGCCGCGACGTCGGCAACGAGATCGTCATCAACGACCCCTTCGTGTCGCGGGTTCACATCGAGATCCGCATCTACCCCCACGGCGTCGAGGTGGTCGACCTCGACACCAAGAACGGCACCCACTACCAGGGCGCCCGCATCCGCGAGCTCAAGGTCAACGGCGAGGTCTCGCTGATGCTCGGCAAGCAGGTGACCATCAGCGTCCGCGTGGGCGACGACGCGCCCTTCTCGGACGTCACCGCGCCGGCCATCGCGGCCCCGCCCCCGACGATCATCCCGACGGCGCCGCCGCCCGCCGCGCGGCCCGCCCCGCGCGGCGAGCGCACCGAGCTCATCGGCGAGTCGGCCGCGATGCAGCGCCTGCGCGCCGGCATCGCGAAGATGGCCCCGTCGCACCTCACGGTGCTCATCGAGGGCGAGACCGGCACCGGCAAGGAGGTCATCGCCCGCGCGCTGCACCAGCAGTCGCCGCGCGCGGGGCGCCCGCTGGTGGTCTTCGACTGCGCGGCGGTGTCGCCCAACCTCATCGCCTCCGAGCTGTTCGGCCACGTGAAGGGGGCGTTCACCGGCGCGGTGGGCTCGGCCGAGGGGGCGTTCCGTCGCGCCGACGGCGGGACCCTCTTCCTCGACGAGATCGGCGAGCTGCCGCTCGACCTCCAGCCCGCCCTGCTTCGCGCGCTCGAGGCGCGGCAGGTGAAGCCCGTCGGCGGCGACGGCTACCGCGCGGTCGACGTGCGCGTCGTGGCCGCGACCAACCGCGGGCTCGAGGCCGAGGTGCAGGCCGGGCGCTTCCGGCAGGACCTCCTCTTCCGCCTCGCCGTGGGTCGCATCAAGGTCCCTCCGCTGCGCTCGCGCGTCGAGGACATCCCCGCGCTCGCGCAGCACTTCGCCCGCGCGGTGGGCGGCGCCACGCTCGCCCCCGCGGTGCTCGCCGCGCTCGCCTCGCGCCCGTGGCGGGGCAACGTGCGTGAGCTCCGCAACGTCATCGAGCGCGCCGTGATGCTGAGCCCGACGCCACTGGTCACCAGCCTCGACGACGACGACGATCAGGACCTCGTCATGCCCGAGACCCTGCGCGCGGCGCTCGGCCCGGCGGCCTCGTCGGGCGACGCCGAGGTGCCCTTCCAGGACGCCAAGCAGGCCGCGGTCGAGCGCTTCGAGCGCGACTACCTGCTCAAGCTCTTCGAGCGCTCGGGCTGCAACCTCTCCGAGGCGGCGCGCCGCTCGGGGGTCGACCGGCGCTACCTCCGCGAGCTCTTCAAGAAGCACAACCTCGATCCGACCACGCTGCGCGCGCAGCGCCGGCCGTGACCGGGACGATGCGCAGCGGCAGCGTCGCGTCGCCCGACACCGCCC
>JAQBQI010000763.1 GCA_028287085.1 Myxococcaceae bacterium | reverse complement strand
CCCCAGCGACCCCCGCGGATGGCATCACCTTCCAGATGTGTAGAAGGGAAGGGCGTGAACGCCGCGGAATCGGGCGATCTGCGGCTGTAGTACTATGGCGGGGAGTGGGAGCGAGCGGAAGGCGCGCTGACGTCGCGTGGATGACGGCGACGGCGAGGGCGGCAGCGCTCACCACTCGCGCCATTGCTCGGTGACGTCCTCGTCCTCCCGGTTGAAGCCTCGCCGTGCGCCGGCTCGAATCAGCAACGCGCAGATCTGCTCGCGCTGATCGGTCTCGATCAAAGCGCCGCCGCAGCGTTCGTTGAGCTCGTTGAGCCGCAGCACGGTCGTACGGGTCAGTGCCCGCGCCTGCTGGTTCGTCTCAACCTGCTGCATCGCGGCACAGTGCTCGCCCAGCGCGCGGGAACAATCGAGAATGTCCGCCTCGCTGTACGCCGCGCCGCCGTCGGCCAGGTACGCTCGCATTCCCGCGATGATCGTCGACTGTAGATGCTCGAACTCTCCGCCCATCATCCGTCCTCCTCGGGCCGCCCAACGAATCGGCTTTGATCTTCGGATGCCAATGGGAACATGCGAGCGGAGCGAGCACGTGACCGAGGGCGACCGTCAGCCTCACCCCCGCGCCGAGCATCGAGAGCGCGACCGCGGGCTGTCGCCATGGGACAAGCCCCGCGCTCGGTGCCCGCCCAACGGCTGGCCGGTGTGCCTTCGCATTGGGTACATCGGGTCGGCATTGGGCCAGGCGTGGGCGGTCGGCACCACCGGCTTGTTGGACACGATCGTCCCCGCCAACGAGATTGGAGTACTCACTCCTCGCCTGTTCCGGGGACAGAAGGGTCTCCTTCCGCGCCCGCGACGAAGACTTGTCGGAAACATTCCGAGACTGCACGCGCGTCGGCTTCACTAAGGCGTCGAAGCCTGTCATGGAGGCGATCCGCGAACGCCAAGAGTGCCTCTCGGACGCGATTCAGCCCATCAGCCAGCTCCCGCGGGTCAAAAGAGATGTGACCGATCGACTCTCGAGCCACAGACGGGAGTCCACCGTCTGTCCACATCACGAACGATTCTCCGTTCCTCTCCACCCACGGTGCTGGATCGTGACCGAGCCAGGGCGTCGACGCGTTTCCGAGCAGCCCGTACCAGTCCCGCCAACCTTCGAGCCCGCAACAGCATGACGGGAAGATCTCGAACCCGGCGTCCGACACCGCGATCCCACCTGGCGCAGCGACGGGAAATTCGCTGGCGAGTTCAGACAACGACGCAGCGCCGTCCTGGGCTCGGCCGTAGGTGCACAGCGTTATGACAATGAGCGCAAGCTCGTCGTCGAGCACATCGCCCCCGAGTTCGACGAACCTCGACGTGGTGGTCGATGGGTACGGAAGCCAGAAGTCGCCAGCAGCTTCACCTACTTCAATGACTGGAAAAAAGCGAGGCATGGGCTCCAGAACTATCAGCGCTCCGTCGAGGCATGACCGTCTAGCGGCTGGCCGATGTGCCGCCGCAGTGGGTGAAGCGAGTTGCCATGGGGTGCAGTGGGAGCGGTCGGCACCATCGGCTTATTAGCCCGACATAAAATTTGCAAGGCGATGGTCCGCCCACCGGCCATGCACATCTTGATGTGATCTGGTCGTAGCTTTCTTCGTGGCATTTACTACGCTCGGACACGTGCCTTCTTCGCGCTCGGCTTTGTTGCCGCCTGCCGCTTCGCTCGAGTTCGACCAGAACGAACGGCAGCGGCGGTAACCTTTTTGATTTGGGCGAGAACGTCTTTGAATCCCTCTTTTGTGCAGACAACGAATTGACAGAAGCTCCCGTGCGACTGAAACCGTTCGGCCGTGGCATAGGCACGACAAATCTCCACCCCCGATCTCTCGTTAATCGCGCCCGCCCGTTTTCGTTTTGCGTGAAGCGAGGACAGGTACTCGCGAGAATTCTCCGCCACGTCCATCAGTTCGACGCACTCGCTGCGGCAGTGGCGCTCGAAATCCGGTCCATAGTCGAGATAATACACCAGCGAAGACACGCTCTGACCTAGATCTCCGACTTTGTCGGCAGTGTCTACCTCCGACATTGTAAGGCTGGTATTGGCGATAATTAGCTCTGCGTTCGTGACGAGGATGGGGCAAAAGAAAAGTGGCGGCGTGTCATAAATTCCTCCGGGGACGTTAAATTGAATGTTGGACTTTATCAGACTGGGAAGCGCATACTGGAGTTGGACGAGACCGTGTCTCAGTTCGCGGTCGTCAACGTTTCCGTCGCCTTCGTCGATCTCCGTCGCTTTGTAACAAAAGACCGCTGTCTCATCGAACGAGATCGTGGCGTTGGCAGGCAATACCCTCGGCGAAAATTCATCGAGCGCTCTCAGCGTGCAGCCGAGAGTGATAGGGGAGTAATCCGGTCTGTTCGGGTCGGGCAAGAATAGCCACTTGATTCCTGGCTTCCTGTGCTTGCACTCGATCAACAGATCAACGTCCGCTCTGATTTGATTTTCATTGTCGTAAGGAACACCTCCTCGGGCATGCACATCAACGGAGTATTCCTTGCGTGAGCCATCGTCTCCGCGCCCGTAGGTGTAGTCGGAGGTAACTGAGAATCGGCTCTCTACCAAGGTCTTCGCGATCTCAAATTCGAGAGGTAAACTTGAGGACTGAAGGCGCGGTTTCCATTTTTTGTCAGTCATAGTTGCCTTCGCCTATTCGAATGTGTGTCGCTCTGGTTGCGTCGACGCCTGCACGATGTCGCTGGCTAACGGCTGGCCGGTGTGCCGCCGCATGGGGTGCAAGGGGTTGGTGATGGGTGCAGTGGGAGCGGTCTGCACCATCGGCTTGTTGGGCGGCGGTTCTGCTTGGCCACACCCGCTCGCACTAATCATCGTGCGGTTTGAGAGGGCTTGGAGTTCGCGGCACGTTGCAAGAGCAAGTCAATTCAGACGATGAGTAGGATCCGTCGCCGCCAGCACGCCGTCTCCCAGTGCCCCGGCAACGATCGCACGCAGCATCGAAAGTCTGATGTTCGCGATAGCCACGAATCCAGGCGACAAACAGGTCGTCGTGCACCGGCGGGTTGGAGATGCCCTCCCCACGCAGCGCGGTCGCACGCCCAGCCGCATATGCCTCCTCGATAGTCATCAGGTTACCGTTCCGCCACACGAGTCGACTGTTCCCACAGACCGGCTTTGGTGAGCCTCGGCTCGGAATAACGCTTCGCCGCCCAACGGCTGGCCGATGTGCCGCCGCAGTGGGTGCGACGGGTGTTCATCGGGTGGAGTGGGAGCGGTCGGCACCATCGGCTTGTTGGGGAGTGCGCGCACTCGTTGGTTGGCACGCGCGTACACAGCATCTCTCCACGTTACATGTCGTCGTAGTAGTCGGACAACTTCGGCTCCGCTGACTCATCAAACGAGTATGCTGCCAAGTCTCCTGGGCCAAGAGGACGTCCAATCGGCCCCCAGATATGCACGAACAGACGAGTGAGAAGTTCGACGTGAGCTTCCCGGCACCCCTGAAGATGAGCGTATAGCCTCTCCTCCACCGCGCGGATCTCCCGTCCCGCCGCCCCAAGGCCATCGATCTTCGACTCGATCAGGCCGGCCTCAAGGAAGGCGCTGCGCGGATCTTTAAGCCCGAGGTAGGTGTTCACCGTGGCGTCGAACAGCATCCACAGGGCGGTCGCTCTCATCGCCTTCGCCCCCTCCAGAGAGACTCGGATGCCGTAGGCCTGCTCCAGCGCGCGCAGTCGCTGTTGGCGAAAGCGCCTGAAGTTCTCGTGCGGGTACGGAGGCCGCTGCGCGTCCACATACGCCAGCACTACCGCCCGTTCATCGTACGCTGCCATTCGGATGCCTCTCCTTTACCTGCCCAACATCTCATTGGGTGGCCGTCCTACTGCATATCTGCATACAGCGCGCGTTTGCCAGCCGCGGCCTGAATCCCGAACAACCGGCGCCCCCCCAACCAGACGCCTCCGCGCTCCCCGCGAAATCGCGACGCTCGCCTTCGACGCCGCCGACCTCGCGCCGTGGCCCGGCCGCTTCCCACTCGCGCGCTCGCACCGCGTCGCCCCCACCCTGGGCGACCCACTCCCATCGCCGATCCGGATCCGGCGCGCGCGCGTCGACAGCGCCGGCCTTCGCGTCCGTGAGGTCGCCTCCCGGCGCGCGATCGACGTCGGTCAGGCCCGTCATCCGCTCTCCGTCCGCTGCCGCTCGCCCATGTCCCGCTTTCATTGCTACGCCTGGCCTTCTCGTCGCGTCAACGCGCGCGCCGCGCCGGTCTGCATGCCGCGGCCAGATCCCGGCGACGGGCACCCGCTACGCCGCGCTCCCCATTGGTGAATGGCTCCGGCAATCCGCTCCCCGGCTGCGACGAGCCTCCTCTGCCTTCCCTTTGCGTTCGCGACGGCGAGGGAACTCGCGTCCTCGCCCCGA
Source organism: Myxococcaceae bacterium (assembly GCA_028287085.1). GTDB lineage: Bacteria > Myxococcota_A > Polyangia > Polyangiales > SCUS01. The sequence goes on along the minus strand of JAQBQI010000763.1, from coordinate 4,373 downwards.
CTTCGGTTGCCGCCCGCGTTCGTGAGCCCGCGGAGCGACGCGGGCGCTGGCCTGGGTTCCGTCGCGTCGTGAGCAGCCGGTGGGCGGCCCGTCCACCGCGGAGGTGCGGAGATGCGCACCGCCGCTTCGCTCCGGGCGAGGCCGACGATCGTGAGCGTGAGTGGGGACCTGTCGAGTTGGTGTCCCGCCGGGGCCACCGACCACTCCGTAGAGACCTCGAACGCGGTCAACCCGCGACGTCGCGTCCCTCCGCTCACGCTCTGTCCCGTTCACCGCGAGCATCGCAGACATCGCGGACGCAGCCACGCCGACCCGATCCTTCCCGGCCCGGAGGGTGACGCTCGCCCCGATCGGTGATATCCGGCGGCCTCCTCTCCGCAGCCTTCTCCCACCCCGGGGTCACGTCGCCATGCACACGCCGCTGTTTCGAGTCCTGTCGCTCCTCTCGCTCGCCGGCGTCTCCGCCTGCGGCGCGGCGCCCGACGACGGAACCACCGCCACCGACGACGCCGGCCTCGCCCGCCGCGACGGGGCGCTCGTGCGCGACACCGGCGTCGGCGCCACCGCCCCCACCGCGGTGCTCGAACTCCACCTCCTCGACCTCTGGGCGCAGCCGCTCCCCACCGCCGACGTCACGCTCACCGTCACCCGCGACGGCGCCGAGGTCCCCACCGCAGCGGGCGCCGAGCCGTACATCCGCCGCCTCGACCTGCGCACGCAGGGCCGCTACACGGTGACGCTGGCCGCGCCGCAGCACCGCACGCTCACCGCCACCCTCGACTTCGACGGAACGCGCCGCGACAACGGCCTCAGCGCCCGCCTCGCCGAGCCTTCCCCGCAGGGCCTCTCGTTGACGCGCGGCAGCCGGGTCATCGCGGGCGTCGCGGTGCCGGTGCACACGGTGGTGCTCGGGCTGCGGCACGAGTGGTTCTCGGCGCAGGGACGCCCCGCCCGCCGGGGCAACCGCATCGACCTGCTCATGGACGGCGAGGAGGCCTGGCGCACCGTCAACGCCGACCTCCAGACGGCGCGCGAGACCGTCAACGTGTCGACGTGGTGGTGGGAGTCGGACTTCGAGCTCATCCGCGACGCGGCGACCCACCCTACGGCCACCGAGGCGCAGCGGCAGCGCAACACGGCGCTCGCGATCTTCGAGCGGCTGCCGGCGCGCAAGCGGGTGCTGGTGGGGCAGTTTCTCTCGATGGACGGCCTCGCCTCGACGCTCTCCTCGGACGCGGCGCTGCGGGCGCACGGCACGCAGTCGGGCGACAACTTCGAGTACATGGGTCAGGCCAACGAGACGCGCGGGGCGTTCGACTTCGCGGTGCGTCCCTTCTCCTTCGGCGACCGGGTGCGGGCGGGCTTTCCGACGCTGGCGACTGGCCTGTTCGCGGCCGAGTCGCTGGTGCAGAGCGAGGTGCCGGGCCACCACGTCGACCTGACGAAGTGGCCAGTCGTGATGGCCGACGTGCTGGCCGCCTCGTATCACCAGAAGTTCATGACGATCGACCAGCGACTGGCCTTCATCGGCGGGATGAACCTGCGGCGCGTCGACTGGGACACCTCGCGGCACCGGGTGTTCGAGCCGCGGCGGATGCTCTTCGCCTCGACCGCCGACGCGCGCCAGGAGGTGGTCAGTCGCGATCACCTGCCCGACAACGGTCCGCGCAAGGACTACATGGTCCGGCTGGAGGGCCCGAGCGCCATCGACGCCGAAGACGTCTTCCATGAGCGCTGGGACTTCCTCCGCCGCACCAACGCACGCTACAGCCCCGACAGCTCGGCCTACGCGATGCGCGCGGCCCCGGCGGCGCTCCCCGGCGGGCAGCAGGTGCAGGTGACGGCCACGCTGCCGGCGCCCTTCGACGAGAACGCCATCGCGGAGACCTGGTTCAACGCGGTCGCGCAGGCGCGGCGGTATATCTACATCGAAGACCAGTACTTCCGCATGCCGATGGTCACCGAGGCCATCATCCGGCGGATGGAGGCCGTCCCGGCGCTGCGGCTGGTGGTGATCACCAAGCCGATCAGCGAGTGGACCGACCCGGGCTGCGCCTGGACGCGCCGCACCCACGAAGACCTGCTGGCGCGCTTTCCCGACCGCTACACCATGTTGCAGCTGCGCTCATTCGACACGCAGGTGACCTGGGGCATCGACGAGACCGAGGCGCGCTTCATGGACATGGACGTGCACTCGAAGATGCTCATCGTCGACGACGTGTTCATGAGCGTGGGGAGCGCCAACAAGAACAACCGCGGCATCGTCTACGAGGCCGAGCTCAACGTGGCGGTGTACGACCCGGCGTGGGTGCGGGCGGCCCGGCGGCGCATTCTCGCGAACCTCCTGCCCGACGGCACCACCGTCTCCGACGACGCGGCGCAGTGGTACGAGCAGCTCCAGCAGTCGGCCCGTTACAACGACGCCGCCCGCCAGCGGTGGACCGACGAGGGCGACGACATCTCGCTCGACGGCCGCGCGCTGCCGGCGGAGTACGCCCCGCGGGGCTTCGTGTACTCGCTGCCCATGCGCGGCGTGATGCGCTGCTTCATCGAAGACATCGGCCCCGACATGGTGTGACCCGGTCCGCCGGCTGCCGCTGGGGTTCGCGCGTTGGCGCTCACCCCAGGCTATAACATGACGGCGCCCCGGGCGCGGCCCGGGGCTTTCGGACAGGTCATCCGTGCATATTCCGGATGGACCCGAAGGCCGTCATCGGATGGCCACGAAGCGCGATCCCTGTCCGAAAGCCCCGGGCCGCGCCCGGGGCGCCGTCATGTTATAGCCTGGGGTGAGCGCCAACGCGCGAACCCCAGCGGCAGCCGGCGGACTGCGCCGCCGAATATAGGAACCCAGTCGTCATGACCGGGCCGGTTCGCTGAGTGGATATCAGGCTCAGTCGTCGAGCGAGTCGCAGTGCGGCGCGACCACGGTGCCGGTGATGGTCCCTTCGGGGAAGGTCGCCGTCACTTCAAAGGACACCGACCCGTTGGCCAGATAGGAACTCGGCACCACCCGCACCGCGCTCGCCCGCACCAACGGCGCGCTCGTCAGGTCGCCGCCGAAGTCGAAGAGGATCGCCGTGAGCCCGTCGGCCTGCGTCTGCGGGGTCGCCTCGGCGGTCGCGCGCAGGTTGCGCAGCGCCAGGGTGCGGCGCGGCGTCGGGGAGCTCATCGTCGGGCACGCCGGGTCGCCGCCCGAGTGCGCCTCCACGATCAGGCGGCCGTCGGACAAGACCCCGTGCTGCGCCCGCTCGAAGCCCGCGCGGCGCGCGCCGAAGGTCGCCGCGAGGGCGGTCCCGCCGACGCCCGCGTCGCGCGCCGAAGGGTCGCGCGCGCAGAACATCCCCACGCCCGAGATCGACAGGCACCGCGGGAGCGCCGCGGGGCAGTCGGCGGGCGCGGCGCAGGCGTCGGAGCAGAGCGAGCCGCTGGCGGCTTCGACGCAGAGCGCGCTCGCGCAGTCGTTGCCCGACGCGCACGCCGTCACCCCGGCGACGCCGGCGCCGCGCGGCCCCGGGGCGCAGCGGCAGCCCGTGGCCTCGTCGCACGCGCAGCGCTCGGCGGCGACGCAGTCGCGGTTGAAGGAGCAGGGCCCGCCGCCGTCGACGGGGGACTTCGCGGCGTCGACGCCCGCGTCGGCGGGCGCCCCGTCGTCAGCGCTGACGACGTCGGCGGCGGCCGCGTCGGGGACGACGGCGGGGTCGGACTGGCAGGCGGCGAGGGCGAGGAGGAGCACGAGCGCGGGGCGGGCGGACATCGCGGGAGGAGTCTCGCTCAGACGTCCTGGATGATGGGCTCGCGCTTCTGGATGAAGCGGTTGATGAGCGCCCACACCTCGGCGGAGGCCTCGGTGATCTCGATGCCCATGCCGGGCTGCGAGCCGCTGTCGACGTTGGACTCGCGCGTCGCCTCGCGGCGCCACTTCACCACGCCGCGAAACTCCGCGAGGTAGTCGCCCGGAAACTTCACCGCGACCTCGCAGGGCGTGCCCACCGCGAGCACCGCGTAGGTGGCCACGAAGATGCCGCCGTGGTCGTGGATGTCGCCGACGAAGTTCGTATAGAAGTTGGTCTCGCTGAAGGCCTCGAGCTCGGTCTCGACGCGCGGCAGGCCGTGCGGCCCGAGGGGGACCTTCGCGGCGGTCTCGGGGAAGACGGTCGCAGGGAGGGGGCGGTCTTTGCGGGAGGGGGGCTTCACCTGCCCATGTTGCACCAGCGGGAGGGCCTGCGCCGCTGGCGTCGTGAGCGGCACCGCCTGCGCGGCGGGCGTGGTGAGCGGAACGGCCTGCGCCGCCGGCGTCGTGAGGAGCACCGGCGCCGACTGCGGGGGCGGCGGCGGCTGGTGGTAGACGGGCGCTTGCGGGGGCGGCGGCT
>JAQBQI010000760.1 GCA_028287085.1 Myxococcaceae bacterium | reverse complement strand
CGCTGCTCGAGGCGCGGTGCCTGCTGGCGGGCGGCGCCGCGCGCGAGGCGATGGCGCGGGCCACGGCGGCCGTCACGGAGGCCGAGGCGCAGCGCGACTGGGAGGTGCTGTCGCAGGCGCTGGCGGTGCGGGCGCAGGCGCTCGCGGCCACCGGCGCCGAGCTGCACGCCCGCAAGGACCGCGAGCGCGCCCTGGAGGTGCTGGAGGAGAAGGCGATGCTGCTGCCGCCCGACCTGCGCGGGGCCTTCTGGGGCGTGGCGCGGCGGGCCTCGCTGCGGGCCTCGCTCAACGTCGCGGGCGTGGCGCCGGGCGCGTCGGAGATCGTGCTCGACCCGCAGGCGATGAAGCGCGCGACGGCGATGGGCCTCGCGGGGGCGCGCGGCGCGACGCTCAACGGCCCCACGCTGATGGCCAACGACGAGCGGCTGCTGCTGCTGCTCGACCTGTCGCGGCGCCTCGGCGAGGAGAACGGCCTCGAGCGCGTGCTCGACCAGGCCGTGCGCAGCGCGGTCGAGCTGACCAACGCCGAGCGCGGCGCGCTGTTGTTGGCGGGCGACGGGGCGCTGGTGCTGCGCGCGCGGGTGGGCCCGCGGCAGGGCGACGGCCCCGACGACGTGGTGTCGCGTAGCATCGCCGACACGGTCTGGATCGACGGCGAGCCCGTGGTGACGCTCGACGCGAAGGGCGACCGGCGCTTCGCGGAGTTCCGCTCGGTGCACGAGCTCGGGGTGACGGCGGTGGCGGGCGTGCCGATGCGCTTCCGCGGGCGCGTGGTGGGGGTGCTGCTGGTCGAGAGCCGGCGGCGCAAGGTCGCGTGGGCGGCCTCGGACGTGTCGCTGATGATGGCCTTCGCCGAGCAGGCGGCCATCGCGGTGGAGCACCAGCGCCTGGTGGGCGAGCTCGAGACGCGCACCTCCGAGCTGGAGGCCGCGCGGCGCACGCTCGAGTCGCTGCTGGAGTCGCGCGACCACGAGCTGCAGGCGACGCGCACCTCGCTGGTGCGGGCGCAGGAGGCCCTCAACCGCCGCTTCGCCCCGGCCGGGGTGATCGCCGGCACCGAGACGATGCGCCGGCTCTTCGCGCTGGTCGAGCGGGTGCGCGACGCCGACGTGCCGGTGGTGATCGAGGGCGAGTCGGGCACCGGCAAGGAGCTCGTCGCGCGGGCCATCCACCACTCGGGGCTGCGGGCGCGCGGGCCCTTCGTGGTGGTGCACTGCGGGGCGATCCCCGAGTCGTTGCTGGAGAGCGAGCTCTTCGGCCACGTGCGCGGGGCCTTCACCGGCGCCGACCGCGACCGCAAGGGGCTCATCGCGAGCGCCAACGGCGGCACGCTGCTGCTCGACGAGGTCGGCGAGATGTCGCCGCGCATGCAGGTCGAGCTGCTGCGGGTGCTGCAAGACCGCCGCGTGCGCCCGGTGGGCAGCGAGCAGGACGAGCCCATCGACGTGCGGGTGCTCGCCGCCACGCAGCGCCCCCTCGGCGACCTCACCCGCGAGGGCCGCATCCGCGAAGACCTCTTCTACCGCCTCGCCGTGGTGACCCTGCGGGTGCCGCCGCTGCGCGAGCGCGTCGAGGACATCCCCGCGCTGGCGGCGCACTTCCTGGCGAGCTTCGCCGAGTCGCAGGGCGGGTCGCGCAAGCGGCTGTCGCGCGACGCGATGACGCGCCTGCTCGGGGCCGACTGGCCGGGCAACGTGCGGCAGCTGCGGCACGTGCTGGAGAGCGCCTCGGTGCTGGCCGACGGTCCGGTCATCGAGGCCGACGCGCTGTCCCTGCCGCGGGCGCAGCCGCTGGTGTCGGCGGCGGCGGCGGCGGTCGCGGCCGTGACGGCGGGGCCCGCCCCGGGCGGCGGGTTTACGGCGGTGCGTAAGGCCAGCGAGCGGCAGCGCATCGTCGAGGCCCTCGAGACCGTCAACTGGAACAAGGTCCGCGCGGCGGTCGTCCTGGGGATGCCGCGGCGCACGCTGTACCGCCGGCTCAAGGAATACGGCCTCCTGGACGAGTGATCGCCCTGTGCCGTACTGTGCCGTACGGCGATGGGAACGGACCTCCGACGGGCTGCGGGTGTCGTGGGTGGGGCGTGGGTCCTGCGCGTCGCGCCCTGTGGCCTGTGCCGTGCAACCTCACGGAGTGTGTGGTCCGGGTTGCTACGTCGGGTGGGTCTGGTGCTGGTCGTCGCGGCGGCGGGGTGCATCTTCACGCCGCGTCCGATGATCCCGGTGGAGGCCGACGACGGGGGTGGCGGGCTGGCGAACATGGGCACCGACGCCGGGCGCATCAACGCGGGTGACTCCGCGGTGGGCACGCCCGCCGCCGACGCGGGGGGCTTCGTCTACGACACCTCGGCGCCCTCCGACGCCCTCCCCGGAACGATGGACTCCGACTGCCGCCCCCGCGGCGACGCGGGCTACCTCGACGACGCGGGCAACCCCTGCGACCCGACGACCGGCCTGGGCGACGGCGGCGCCGAGGTGACCGATGCGTCGTGCAGCGACGGCGGGG
>JAQBQI010000745.1 GCA_028287085.1 Myxococcaceae bacterium | reverse complement strand
CGAGGGCACGCGGTAGGGCAGCTCGCCGAGCGCGCGGCGCGGCGGGCGCCAGCGGGCGACGAGGCGGTCGCGCCAGGCGGCGACCCGGAGGCGCAGGCTCGGTGGCATCACGGGCCCAGTGTGGGTGCCCGGGGCGCCGCGCGGCAAGCGGCGCCGCGTTGCCACGGGCGCCCGAATCGCAGTACGCCAGGGCGGCGATGAGCGCCCCCCCGAACGACTTCGTCTTCGCCCCGCCCGCCGTCCCCTCGCTCGCGGTCGAGGGCGCCGCGGGGCGCTTCCCGGTGCGCCGCATCCTGTGCGTGGGCCGCAACTACGCCGCGCACCGCCGCGAGATGGGCGGCGACGACCGCGACCCGCCGGTGTTCTTCGCCAAGCCCGGCGACGCCGCCGTCGCCGCCGACGCGGCGGGCTCGTGCGGGGTCGTCCCGTACCCGTCGGCCACGGGCGAGCTGCACCACGAGATCGAGCTGGTCGTCTGCCTCGGCCGGGGCGGCCGCGACGTGCCCGTCGAGCGCGCCCTCGAGCTCGTCTTCGGCTACGCGGTCGGCGTCGACCTCACGCGGCGCGACCTGCAAAACAAGCTCAAGGCCAAGGGTCACCCGTGGGAGGCCGCCAAGGGCTTCGACGCCTCGGCGCCGCTCGGGGTGGTGAGACCCGCGGTGTCGGGCGTCGCCCCGCAGGGCCGCATCTGGCTCGCGGTCAACGGCGACGCTCGCCAGGAGGCCCGCCTCGACGACATGATCTGGAGCGTCGCCGAGACCCTCGCGCAGGCCTCGCGCCTCTGGGCCCTCGCGCCCGGCGACCTCGTCTTCACGGGCACCCCGGAGGGCGTCGGCCCGCTCGTGCGCGGCGACCGCGTCACCGGCGGCGTCGACGGCGTCGGCGTCATCGCATTCACCGTCGGCTGAGGGGCGCCGCGATGGAGCACTCGATGATGTCGGCGATGCCGATCCAGACGCTGGCCGCGGGCCTCTTCGCGGGGCTGAGCCTGCTCGGCCTCGGCACCGTCGTCGGCAACCAGCGCGCGAACCGCGAGGCCGGGCTCGACCCGCTCGCGCTGCTGCTCAAGGGCCTCGGGCTCGGCGTGCTGACCTTCACGCTCTACCACTTCATCAAGTCGCACTCGTGACCGCGGGGCAGTCGACCTTCACCTACGCGGCGCTCGGCGACTCGTCCGGGGTCGGCTTCGGCGCGCGCGACGGGCGCGGCTACGTCGACCGCGTCTACGACCGCCTCGAGGCCGTCGCGCCCCGGGCGCGGCTCGCCAACCTCTGCCAGAGCGGCGCGACCAGCGAGGCGGTGCGCGCGGGGCAGGCGGCGCGGGCGGCGGCGCTCCGCCCGGCCCTCGTCACGCTCTTCGTCGGCGGCAACGACCTCTGGCGGGGCGTCACGCCGCGGCGCTTCGGCGAGAACCTCGACGCCATCGCGGCGGCCCTCGCGCCCGCGAGCCCGCGGGTGATCGTCGGCACCGTGCCCAACCTCGCGCACGCCCCGGCGGCCGCCCTCGCGGAGCAGTTCCTCGGCGTCGCGCCCGCCGCGCTCGAGGCCCGCGCCCGCGCGCTCAACGCCGAGGTCGCCCGCGTCGCCGCGGCCCACAACTACGCCGTGCTCGACCTCTTCGCCTTCGGCCTCGCCGACGCGCCGCACTTCTTCAGCACCGACGGCTTCCACCCCTCCGACGAGGGCTACGCGCAGTGGGCCGAGCTGCTCTGGCCCCTCGTGCGCGAGGCGCTGACGCGCGCCTGATTCACGCGGCCAGTGAACTTGTCCGGGCACGACGCCCGGCGTGCGGTGGGGGAGAAAGAACCGCAAGGGCGCAAGGGTCGCAAGGATGAGAAACGGGATGGGCGTTCAGACACACAGATCCTGAGAACTCCTCGTCCTCGTCCTCCTCCTCCTCCTTCTCATCCTTGCGACCCTTGCGCCCTTGCGGTTCTTTCTCCCTCACCGCACGCGTCGCGCCGCGACCGGACAGCAGCACGAGCCTCCTGAACGAGAGCTCCCGCCGCCGTTGCCGCAAAGTTCGTCCCGCGCCTGCCCCCATCGCTACGGTGCGATCCACCCCCCTCGCGATGCGGCCCAGCCTCACCACCCCCGCCCCCGTCAACTGGTCGCTCGGCGCCGCGCTCGTCGCCGCGCACGTCGCGCGGCGGCTCGCCCACCACGCCGGACCCGACGCGCTCCTGCGCTGGGGCGCGATCCGCTCGGGCGACCACCGCCTCGCCGACGGCTGGCGCCTCGCCGCCCACGGCTGGCTGCACGTCCACGCGATCCACCTCGCGCTCAACCTCGTGCCGCTGCTGCTCCTCGGGCCGTGGATCGAGCAGCGCGTCGGCCGGCGGCGCCTCGCCGCCACCTGGTCGCTGGCCACCGCCGCGGGCGGCCTGCTCGCGGCCACCACCGCCCCCTCTGGGGCGCTCATCGTCGGCGCCTCGGGCGGCAGCTTCGGCCTCCTCGGGTTCACCCTCGCCCAGCTCTGGGCCGCGCCCTCGCGCTCGCGCGACGCGCTCGCCGTCTTCGTCGCGATCCACCTGCTCGCCGACCTCGCCGACCCGGGCGCCGCGCTCAGCGCGCACCTGGGCGGCGCGCTCACCGGCGCCATCGCCGGGGCGGTGTTTCGCCCCCGCGCCGCCGCCGCGACGGCCTGATCAGCTCCCGCCGCCGCAGGCGATCGAGAGCCGCACCACCGCGGGCGACGCCGAGGCCTGGTCGCACGCGGCGCCGAAGAGGGTGAGCGTCGTGCGCGCGGGGTCGGCCCAGTCCCAGCCGTCGGCGTGGCGCTCGTCGCGCGCGAGGCCGCGGCCGTCGAGGGTGACCGTCACCGTCGCCTGCGCCGGCGCCGCGGGCGACACGCCGAAGACGCAGCGCGACACCTGCCGCTGGATCTGGTCGAAGGCGCTGGTGAGGTCTTCGGGGCGGCGGATGCTGTAGTAGGGCCGCGCCGCGGTCGCGGGGTTGGGGCGCCCGCCCGCGACGGCGAGCTGCGAGAGCGCCGTGATGAGCTCGGGCTGGTTGTCGCCGTCGATGCCGACCACGAAGGTGGGAATACCCTCGGCCGTAAGCCGCGCGACCTCGGCGACCGTGCGGCCGTCGTCGAGGCAGAGGGAGGGGTCGTCCTCGCACTGCTGCTGCCCGGTGCCGCCGAGGGCGGTGCAGGTGCAGCGCGCGCCGTCGAGCGCGCCGTTGCAGTTGGGCGCGCCGTCGGTCGCCAGCAGGATCGCGCGGAAGCGCCGCGGCGCCGCGCGCCCGCGCAGGTAGCGCCCCGCGGACTGCACCCCGAGCCAGGTCGGCGTGCGGCCGTTGGGCTCGGTGCGCCCGAAGCGCAGCAGCACCGGCAGGGCCTGCGACAGCGCGGGGTTGAGGTCGGGCGCCGCGGCCACCGCGCACACCTCGCTGGTGCCGACGCCCGGGAAGAACTGCAGCCCCATCGAGATGCGGTCCTGGTAGCGGGGCAGCGTCGTGGCGAGCGCGTCGCGCAGCACGTCCCAGCGCCGCGGCACGTTCGACCCGCCCAGCAGGTCGCGCTCCATCGAGGTCGAGCGGTCGGCCAGCAGGAGGAGCTCGACCGACGAGGGCGACGCGAGCACCACGCGCGACGCGCAGACGTCCGGCGCGGGCGCGTCGGGGCGGTCGGCCGGGGCGTCGGCGCGCTGCACGCTGGCGTCGAGCAGCAGGCCCGTCTTCGCGCCGCACGCGGACAGCGCCGCCGCGAACGCCCCGATCACCGCCAACGCCGCCCGGTCGCGCCTGGACATCGACGGAACTCCCCTCAGCCGACCGAGTCGGTCGCAGGCTCGTTGTAGCCGAGCGCGTACGAGCGCCAGTGGAGGAAGAGCGTCTGCGCGATGGACATCACCGGCACCGCGAGCAGCGCCCCGAGGATGCCGAAGGCGTGCTCGCCCGCGAGCAGCGAGAAGACCACCAGCACGGGGTGGATCTTCGCCTGGTCGCCCATGATCTTGGGGTTGAGCAGGTTGGCCTCGAGCTGGTGGATGCCGATGATCCAGAGCAGTACGAAGAGGGCGGTGCCGAAGCCCTGCGTGAGCCCGATGGCCACCGCGGGCACCGAGCTCAGCACCGTGCCGAAGATCGGGATGAGCGAGAAGATCGTCGCGACCAGCGCCAGGGTGGGCCAGTACTTGAGCCCCGCGAGGCCGAAGCCCACGGCGCTGAGCGAGCCGTTGACGAGGCAGATGATGAGCTGCCCGCGCACGACGCCGGAGAGCCCGCGGTCGAGCCGGCGCAGCAGGTGGTCGAAGCCGTCGCGCGACTCGGGGCGCACCAGCGTGCGGAAGAAGCCCAGCACCCGCGCCTCGGTCACCAGCAGGTAGGCGCTCACCATGAGCGTCATGAAGAAGGTGAAGATGCCGCCGATGACGCCGCCGATGATGCCGCGGCCCACGCGCACCACGTCGGCCGCGTGCCCCTGCCCCAGCTTGCGGAGCTCCCGCTGGATCGTGTCGCCGTCGCTCGGCTGACGCCGCCGCGGGTGCACCGTCCAGTGGGCGTCGTCGACGCGCTCGACCACCACGCCCTCGGCCGGCAGCGTGAGGCGGTACACCCCGTTGGGCTCCGGGGTCAGCCGCAGCGCGCCGTCGTCGGGCGGGTGTTCGCCCGCCGGGGCCTCGGCCTCCTCGCGCGGCGGCGCCGCCACCACCGCGCCCTGCACCCGCGCCACGGCGGCGCGCAGCTTCGGCATCCAGTCGCGCTCGGCCCGCTGCCGCAGCGCGGGCACCTCGTGCAGCGCGAAGGAGCGCCCCTCGGACACCACCCGCGGCGTCACCGCGAGCAGCGTCAGCACCAGGGTCGTCACCAGCGTAACGTAGATGCCCAGCACCGCGACCCACCGCGGAATTGCGCGGCCGCCCAGCCGCAGCCGCGTGAGCGCGCCCACCACCGGGTGCAGCACGTACGCGAGCAGGGTGCCCATCACGAAGGGCAGCAGCACCGCCCGCGAGAGCAGCACCACCGCGGCGATGACGGCCAGCGACACCGAGGCGAAGAGCAGCCGGCGGCGGCGGACGACGTCGATCATGGGATCAGCGGGCCTTCCGCGGCGGCCGGCGGCTCGCGGCCCTCGGGGCCTCGGGGGGCGCGTCGCCCAGCGGGCGGAAGTACGGCGCGAGGCGCGCCCAGGTGGCGTCGAGCGCCTCGGGCATCACGCGCAGGTCGGCCACGACGGGCATGAAGTTCATGTCGCCGCGCCACCGCGGGACGATGTGCACGTGCAGGTGCTCGGCGATGCCCGCGCCCGCGGCCGCGCCGATGTTGACGCCGATGTTGACCCCCTCGGCGTTGACCGCGACCTTGAGCGCCGAGGCCGAGGCGCGCACCAGCTCGAAGAGGGCGGCGTGCTCGTCGGCGCTCAGCTCGGCGAGGTCGCTCGCGTGGCGCGTGGGCACGACCATGAGGTGGCCCGACGCGAAGGGGTACTTGTTGAGCATCACGAAGGCGTCGGCGCGCGCGCAGAGGACGAGGCGCTCGCGGAGTCGCGCGGGGTCTTCGGCGGGGTAGCGGCAGAAGATGCAGCCGGGCTCTTTCGGGCCGCGGATGTACTCCATGCGCCAAGGGGCCCAGAGCCGGCCGGGCTTGTCGTCAGGGCTCGTCACGGTAGAGGCCGCGCAGGTTCGCCCGCGGCGCCGCGGGACGCAACCCAACATCGCGGCGAACGGCGCCGTCCTCCCCCCGCGAGGAGGGAGGCGGCGGTCACCGATCAGTGGGTGGATCTAAGGGAGGAAGGGAGGCGGAGGGAGGGGGGGAGGAGCGGATCAGGACTTCGACGGGAGATCGCCGAGGTCGCCGAGCTTCTCCTTGATGAGGTCGCCGAGGGTCGAGCCGCGGCGCGACTCCTTCGGGGCGACGCTCGGGGACCCGCCGCTCATGCGCTCGGGGGCCGCGGTCGGCTCGCTGCTGCTGCTGCTGGAGCTGCTGCTGGTCGATGCGCTCTCGCTGCGGGTGGCCGAGCCGCCGCGCATCGAGAGGAGGATGCGCTTGTCGCCGATGTCGAGGCCGCCGACCTCGGTGCGGATGGTCTCGCCGCGCTTGAGCTTGCGCGTGCCGTCGGTGACGTCGGCGGGGTAGTCGTGGCTGGCCACGAAGCCGTCGATGCCGGGCGAGATCGAGACGAAGAGGCCGCCGTCGAAGAGGTTGATGATCTTCCCCTCGACCGACTTGCCCTGGGGGAAGTCGTTCGGGATGTGCGACCAGGGGTCGTCGAAGAGCTGCTTGATGCCGAGGGAGACCTTCTTCTCGTCGTGGTTGATCGAGAGGATGACGGCCTCGACGTCGTCGTTCTTCTGGTAGAGGTCCGACGGGTTGACCACCCGGAGGGTCCACGAGAGGTCGGACTTGTGCACCATGCCGTCCACGCCGTCGCGGATGCCGATGAAGATGCCGTAGTCGGTGATCGAACGGACCTTCCCCTCGACCTTGTCGCCGGGGTTGAACTCGTTGACGAACAGCGTCCAGGGATCGGGCTCGAGCTCCTTGATGGAGAGCGAGATGCGCTTGGCCTTGGCGTCGACCTCGAGCACCTGGCACTCGATGTCGTCGCCGACGTTGAGCAGGTTCTTCGGGTGCTTGACCCGGCGCGTCCACGACATCTCCGAGACGTGCACGAGGCCCTCGACGCCCGGCTCGAGCTCGATGAACGCGCCGTAGTCGGTGATCGACACGACCTTGCCCTGGACCTTCTTGCCCTGGGGGAAGGCCTCCTCGGCGTGCGACCAGGGATCCTCCATGGTCTGCTTGAGGCCCAGCGAAACCCGCTCGGTCTCGGCGTTGTACTTGAGCACCTTGACGGTGACCTCGTCGCCGACCTGGAAGAGCTCGCTCGGGTGCTGCACGCGGCCCCAGCTCATGTCCGTGATGTGCAGGAGGCCGTCGATGCCGCCGAGGTCGACGAACGCACCGTACTCGGTGATGTTCTTGATGATGCCCTTGGTGACCATGCCCTCGGACAGCTTCTCGAGGGTGTCGCGCTTCAGCTCGTCGCGCTCCTTCTCGAGCAGCACGCGCCGCGAGAGGACGATGTTGCCGCGCTTCTTGTTGAACTTGATGACCTTGAACTGGAAGCCCTGGCCGATCATCTTGTCGAGGTTGCGGATGGGGCGCAGGTCGACCTGAGAGCCGGGGAGGAAGGCCTTGACGCCGCCGCGGATGGTGACCGAGAGGCCGCCCTTCACGCGCGCGGAGATGGTGCCCTCGATGATCTCGTCGCGCTCGCACGCGGCCGAGATCTCGTCCCACACCTTCATCTTGTCGGCCTTCTCCTTGGAGAGGAGCACGAGGCCGTTCTCGTCTTCGCGGCTCTCGACGAGCACGTCGACGCGGTCGCCCGCCTGCACGGTGACTTCGCCGTTGGCGCCGGTGAACTCCGACAGGGGGATGACCCCTTCGGACTTGAACCCGATGTCGACGACGACCGTCTCCTTGCTAACCCGGAGGACCGTCCCCTGGACGATCTCGCCCTCCTTGACCTCGCTGGCCGCGCTCGTCGCCTCGAACAGCGCCGCGAAGCTCTCCATGTCGACCGTGCCGGATGCCTGCGTCTCGTTGGTTGTCATGCAGTCGTTCTCTGACCTTGAGCCCCTCGCGCGCGTCGCGGAATCACCCGGAAGGCCTCGCCGCGACGACCATCGCCGCACGTGACCACCCGAATACGAAGCGCTGTAACACTCAGCCCGAGGAGCGTGGCGGGTCGGTGAAACCCTTTGGGGCCAGTGCGGGGTCTGTTAAAGCAATCCCCAAAACCTGTCAAACCGCGCCGCGCGCGCGGGCCAGCGCGACGATCGCGTCGACCACCGCCGCGGGCTCCATCGCGCTGCTGTCGACCCGCACCGCGTCGGCCGCCTCGCGCAGCGGGGCGATCGCCCGGCCCGCGTCCTGCTGGTCGCGCTGCCGCACCTCGGACAGCGTGACCGCGTAGTCGGCGTCGAGGCCCTTCGACCGCAGCTCGTCGCAGCGGCGCCGCGCCCGCTCCTCCGCCGAGGCCGTCAGGTAGACCTTCAGCTCGGCCGTCGGGAAGACCACCGTGCCGATGTCCCGCCCCTCGAGCACCACCCCCCCGGTGCGCCCGAAGGCCCGCTGCGCGTCGAGCAGCGCCTCGCGCACCCCCGGGTAGGCCGCGACGGCGCTCGCCCCCATCGACATCGCCGGCGTGCGCAGCGCCTCGCCCGGGTCGTCGCCGTCGACCAGCACCCGCGTGATGCCGGCGTCGCCCGCGTCGAGCCGCAGCGCGCCCCGCGCCACCGCCGTGCGCACCGCCGCCTCGACGCCCGCCCGGTCGTCGACCGCCGCGCCCGCCCGCTCGGCGACCAGCGCCGAGGCCCGGTAGAGCGAGCCCGTGTCCACCAGCGTGTACCCGAGCGCCTCGGCCACCCGCCGCGCCACGGTGCTCTTGCCCGCCCCCGCCGGCCCGTCGATCGCCACCACGATGCCCCGCGCGTCGCTCATCCGATCACCTCGATGTCCCCCCCGAGGCCCCGCAGGATCGCCGCGAAGTCCGGGTCGCTCGTGTCGACGCAGGCCACGTCGTCGACGGTCGTCTCGCCCTCCGCCGCCAGCGCCAGCACCGCCGCCGCCATCGCGATGCGGTGGTCGCCGCGCGAGTCGATGACCGCGCCGCCGCGGGGCTTGCCCCCCACCACCGTGAGCCCGTCGCCCGTCACGCGGTGCGCGATGCCGAAGGCCGCCAGCAGCGCCGCGAGCGCCGCCACCCGGTCGCTCTCCTTCACGCGCAGCTCGGCCAGGTCTTCGAAGCGGCTCTCGCCCGGCGACACCGCCGCCGCGGCCACCAGCGCGGGGATCTCGTCAATACACCGGGTGGTAAGTTCGCCCGCGACGTGGGCGGCGCGGCGGAGGGTTCCGGTGCCCGCGACGCCGACGTGGAGGTCGCCCACGGGCTCGCCGCCGGCCTCCCCCTTCGGGGCCACGCCGGCGCCGCCCCCCTGGTCGCGCAGCGCCTCGAGGAAGCCCGTGCGCGTGGGGTTCACGCCGACGCCGCGCACCTGCACGCGCGAGCCCTCGACGACGTGGGCCGCGACCACCCAGAAGGCCGCCGCGGAGGGGTCGCCCGGCACGTCGAGGTCGAGCGGCGCGAGCGCGCCCGACCAGCCCTGTGGGTCGAGCTGGCTCACCGGGCCCATCGTGCGCAGCGGCGCCCCCATGGCCAGCAGCATGCGCTCGGTGTGGTCGCGCGAGAGCGTCGGCTCGCGCACCGAGGTGCCGCCGTCGGCGAAGAGCCCGGAGAGCAGCAGGCACGACTTCACCTGCGCGCTCGCGACGACGAGCGACTCGTCGCTCGCGAAGAGGCGCCGCCCGCCGGTGAGCCCGCGGATGGTCAGCGGCGCCGTCTCGTCGCGGCGCACCGGGTCGATCACGCCCTCGACGTTGGCGCCGCGGGCGCGCAGCGGGCGCGTGATGCGGCCCATCGGGCGGCGCGAGAGCGAGGCGTCGCCGACGAGGGTGCTGTCGAAGCCCTGCGCGGCGAGCACGCCCGCGAGCAGGCGCATCGAGGTGCCCGCGTTGCCGCAGTCGAGGGCGCCGCCGGCGGGCGCGCGCAGGCCGCCGAGGCCGACGCCCTCCACCCGCGCGGTGCGCGCGTCGAGGTCGGTGATGGTCACCCCGAGCGCGGCCATCACCGCGCGCGTGCGGGCGACGTCCTCGCCGGGGGAGACGCCGCGCAGCACGCTGGTGCCCTCGGCGAGCGACGCGAGGATCCACGCGCGGTGCGAGATGGACTTGTCGCCCGGCACACGGAACGCGCCGCGCAGGGGGCGGGTCGCGGGGCGGACGATCCAACGGCGCATGCGCGGCCACATACACGATCGTCCGGACGTCGTCACGAGCGCCCTCCGGTGCTGATACAACGGCCTTCCACGGAGGCATCGGCGATGCGTTGGATCTACTGGGCGATGGGTTCGGCGATGCTGGCGGCCGCGGGGTGCGACGACGCGGCGACCCCGGCGATGGACGCGGCCGCGACCGACCTCGGCGTCGACGTGCCCGCGTTGACCGACCTCGGCGTCGACGGGGGCACCCCCGACGCGCCCGACGCGAGCGCCTTCCGGCCGGGCCCCTACGGGCTCGGTCCGCGCGAGCTCGCCGGGCCCTTCACGGTGTCGACCCAGGACGGCCCGTGGGTCTTCGAGGAGCACTTCACCGGCGAGGACAGCTACGTCTTCGTGGTGGTCAACGCGTCGAGCTACTCGACCACGCTGCTCGCCGGCAGCGTCGGCGCGCTGCTCGAACAGTCGCCCCGCAACGTGCACTATTTCTTCCTCCCGGCGAACGGCGCGACCCAGCTCGCGGCGTTGCGCGGGCGCGTCGACGAGGACCTCGCGGCCCTGGGCGACGACGACCGCGCGCACTGGTCGGCGCGCCTGCACTTCGTCACCGACGACCTCGCCACCGCGACCTCGTGGCTGGGCCAGCTCTACCGGGCGCGGCGGGCCACGACCAACATGGTCCCGCGCTACGAGTCGGTGCAGTGGGCGGTCGACCGCTTCCAGCGCATCCGCGAGGTCGGCCAGCTCGGGCGCCTCGCCGCGTCGGGCCTGCGCCTCGAGCTCCCGCTGCTCGCCAACGAGGCGAAGTATTACAACTTCGAGTATGCCCGCGAGCAGGACCTCGCCGCCCACCCCGCGACCACGGTCACGCTGCTCGACCGCGCCACGGTGGTCGACAGCGTCGACATCGACGCGACGCTGCCCGACCGCGCCGCGATGGCGGGCTTCGACACGCTCGAGGTCGACCTGCGCACCGACTGCCTCAACCACCGCGACGGCGACTGCGGCGCCTGGGACTACCTCTCGCACCTCTGGCTCTGCGCCGAGGTCGCGCCCGACGCCGACGCGGGCGCGTCCGACGACGCCCCCGACGCGGGGCCCGCGCTGCGCTGCGACGTCGAGCTCGCCCGCTGGATCACCTCGTACTGGCGCGAGGGCCGCTGGGTGACCGACATCTCCGGGGTGCTCCCGCTGCTGCGCGAGGGCGGCCGGCAGCGCCTGCGCTGGTACGCGTCGCGGCAGTTCGACCCGCGGCCCGCGCCCTACGTGGCGAGCCTCGCGCTGCGCTTCGGCAACCGCGCGCGGCCGGTGCGACCTTTCGAGACGCGCCCGCTCTTCCAGGGCGGCACGCTCAACGCCACCTGGGGCGAGCGGCACCCGGCGCAGCGCTTCACGGTGCCCGCCGACGCGCGGCGCGCCGAGCTCTACGTGCTGGTGACGGGGCACGGCTCGGAGACCAGCCAGTGCGCGGAGTTCTGCAACCACGGGCACCACTTCGTGCTCAACGGGCACGAGCACCTCGTCGACTTCCCCGAGGCGCGCTCGCCCGACGGCTGCAACGAGCGCGTCGACCAGGGCGTGGTGCCCAACCAGCACGGCACCTGGTACTTCGGCCGCGGCGGCTGGTGCCCCGGCTGGGACGTGCGCCCCGTCGTCATCGACGTGACCTCCGAGCTGCGCGCGGGCGCCGAGAACGAGCTCACGTACACGGCCACCGTCGACAACCACGGCCTCGGCGCCTCCGCGGGCTACGGCAACATCGTGCTCAGCAGCTACCTCGTGCTGTCGCGCTAGCGGGGAGGGCTCAGCCCCGTCTCCGTACGATCCTCGCAAGCGGGAGACCTCACCCCCGCTCGATCGGTCCTACACCGCGAAGCCCTCGTCGACGGCGCGCAGGCGCTCGGCCTTGCGCCAGTCGACGAGCAGGAGGCGCTGCTCGAGCGCGATGGGGTGGAGGTTGCCGACGATGTCTTCGAGGAAGCCATGCACCCCGAGGACGGTGACGTACCCGTCGCGCGCCACGCCGTAGACCACCGCGTCGGAGTACGGGATCGCGAAGCCGCCCTCGACGACGCCCGCGCGGTCGCGCAGGCCGAAGGGGCGCGCCGTGACGCCGAGCGCCGCGGCGAGCGCGTCGACGGTGACCCTCGCGCGGGCCAGCGGATCGGCGAGGCCGGTGCGCGCGTGGCACTCGCCGAAGCCGTTGCCGACGCGGTGATCGGCGGTGACGCGGCGCACCTCGACGAGCTCGGCGTCGACCGCGTCGCTCGCCGACGCGTGGACGAACTCGACCTGGCGCCACGCGTCCTCGGGCAGGCGCACCGTCACCTCGACGCCCGCGGGGGCGGCGACGAGCTTCGGGCGCGTGGCCTCGACCGTGGCGTGGGGGAAGTGCGGCGCGCCCGGCTGCGGGGCCGCCACCCGTCGCACGAACACGCGGCCGCCGCCGAGCGAGGCGATCGTGCTGCGGGTCGCGGGCTCGGCGCGCGTCACGACGTACTCGGCGTCACCCAGGGTGATGGTGGTCTCCATCCCCGCGAAGGACTCCGGCAGACTCGCGAGCGGAACCTCCGAGTCCGCGAGGGTGGCGCCGTCGGACTCGTCGATGAACTCGATGCGGACGTCCATGCGGACGACGGTACCAGATCACCGCGGGGCCGGACCGTGAGGGTCAGCGCCGGGTCGGGCGCAGATCGAGCGCGACGCCCGCGGCCATCGCCCGCGCCTCGGCGGCGGCGTACTCCTCCCGGCTCTCGTGCTCGTGGACGGAGGGGTACGCGCCCACGCGGGCGACGCCCGGGCCTTCGAGCCAGAGCGCCCGGCGCGCGGCGGGTCCCGGCACGGACAGGACGCCGGTCTCGGTCATCGTCGCGACCATCCGACCGCGGAGCACCGCGTCGCTGCGATCGAGCCAGTACACCGCGTCGCCGTCGACGATGAAGCTGCCGCCGATCCCGACGCTCTTCTGCGCTTCGTAAGGCGGATCGAAGTGGCTCAGCAGGGTCTTGTGCTTCTCCGTGTAGAGCAGGACGAAGCGGTCGCCGTACCAGCGCGCGAGGTGAACGTCGCAGCCGAAGTAGGGGTTGTACGTGTACGGCACGACCACGGCGCGCAGCTCGCCGTCCCACGCGAAGCGCAGGTCGATCTCCACCGGGACGTAGTCGTCGTCGGCGGCGTCTTCGCTGCGCTGCTCGACCCACGCCACCCGACCCCTCGCGGCGTCGACCGCGCCGCCGAGCACCTCGCAGCCGGCCCCCGCGGGCGGGGACGCGAGGGTGCCGAGCGCGACGGCGTCGAGGCGCCCGGCGACGGTCTCGGCGTAGGGCTTCGGGAGCCCGAGCGCGCGGCCGATGGCGGCGAGGAGGGTGGCGTGGTCGTCGCTCATGGACGCTGGGTTTGTACCCCGAGACGCACACCGGGGACCGACGACCCGCCCCCGAACGGCGACGCGTCCGCCGCGCCGGCTCAGTACCCGAGGATCGGGAAGTCGCTCGCGCGGCTGCGCGGTCGGCGTCGCGGCGTCGGCGCCGTGACGGGCTGCCGCGGCGCCGCCACCGGAGCCACGGCGGGC
>JAQBQI010000744.1 GCA_028287085.1 Myxococcaceae bacterium | reverse complement strand
CCCGGAATCGCCGCGTGATCGAGCGCGCCTGCGTCGGCGATCGGCGGTCGGTCCGGCGGCGGCTCGACGTCGGCCGGCACGGTGCCGTCGACGCCCGGCCCCGCGTCGGTCGAGCCCGCGTCGGTGCCCGTCGGCGTCGGCACCCCCGCGAAGGGCCTCACTGCTTCCTGGGCCCGCGTCGCGACCTCGCAGCGGCCTCCCTCGACGCACCGCTGGTCGACCGCGCACGCCGCCCCGACGCAGGCCGTCGCGAGCAGCAGCGGCAGCTCCAGGGTCTCGCCGGGCGAGAAGCGCACGATGGCCCGCTGCGCCACGACCGCCTGCGCCGCCGCGCAGCCGTTGGGGCCGCCGCAGCCCAGCGCCTCGATCCACAAGGGCGCGTCGGTGTCGCCGTCGAGCGGGATCACGCCCACGTAGAGCGGCAGCGCCTGTCGTTCGGGCGGCGCGCCCAGGGCCGTGGTCCGGACGCTGCGCACCGCTCCGTCGTGGCCGCCGCGCCGCACGGTCAGCACGACCGACTGCACGGTTCGCCCGGGGCCCCACTCGAGCTCCGACTCCACGCGCACGACGAGCTCGGTTCGCGGTCGTTCGCAGCCCGCCAGAAGCGCGATCGCGGCCCATCCCAACGCCGCCCCGACCCCTCGCATCGGCGGACCATACCAGAGGGTCCGCGCGCCGACGCCGCGTCGCAGTGTCAGCGCGTCGCCGTGCGTCGATGACCGCGCCGTCCCGGCCGTGATAGCGAAGTCTCCATGAACCGAAGGCGGCCTTCCTGGCGGGTGCTCGCGTCGATGCTCGCGGTGTGCGGCCTCGCCGGCTGCGGCGGTCCGGTCAGCGGAGCGGCGCCCGTCGATGCGGGCGGCGCGGACGGGGCCACCGCGTGCTTCCCGGAGTGCCGCGCGGGGTCGGTCTGCTCGCCCGCGGGCGTCTGCGTGAGCGGGTGCAACCCCGCGTGCGGGGCGGGCGAGACCTGCGTGGGCAGCGGGGCCGGCGCGCGCTGCGAGTCGGGCACCGCCGACGGCGGCACGACGAGCGATCTCGGAGGCAACGGCGCCGACGTCGCCACGGACACCGGCGTGGTCGCGGACACGGGCGCCGTCGCGGACAACGGCACGACCGCGGACATCGGCGTGGTCACGGACATCGGCGCTCCGACCGACGTCCCGCCCGCCAGCGACGTCGTCGCGACCAGCGACGTCCCGCCCGCCAGCGATGTCGTCGCGACCAGCGACGTCGTCGCCGTCGACCGTCCGACGCCCGCCGATCTCGGCGCCCCCGTCGACGCCCCCGCGGGCGCGGACGTCGTCGACGCCGGCACGCCGACGGTCGACGCCGGCGCGGCCGACGCGTTCGTGCCCCCGATGAACTGCGGGATGCCCGGCCAGCCCTGCTGCGCGGGCCGCGGATGTTACGCGGGCGGGTATTGCGAGGCCGCCGTGTGCCGCGCCCCCTCGGCGCGCGACCCGGGCGAGTGCAGCCGCGCCGAGGAGTGCGCGGCGGGGCAGTCGTGCGGCGGTCCCTTCGTGTGCGGCGGGACGCCCGACGCGGGCGTCGCCTCCCCGCGGCGCTGCTTCCACTGCGAGGCGCCCCCCGGCGCGGGCGCGTTCGGCGCCGCCTGCGCCAACGGGGGCGAGTGCCAGGGCGGCGTGTGCTCCAACGGGCGCTGCACCGTCGCGTGCCCCATCGGCGAGGCGGGCGACGCGCTCTGCCGCGCCCGCGGCGCCTCGCAGCGGTGCGTGAACGTGTTCTACCAGCCGGTGTCGATGGGGCCGCTCACGACGCTCGGCGTGTGCGCGCCCTCGTGCGCCCGCGACGCCGACTGCCCCGCCGATCTGGCGTGCGTTCCGCGGCTCAACTACTTCGCCGACCGGATGGACTTCGTCTGCGCCCCGCCCCCGGCGTCGGCCACCACCGCCGTCGGCGGCGCGTGCAACCCGTCGGGCGCGAGCACCTGCCGCAACGTGCTCTGCGTGGGGACCTCCGCCACCGCGGGCTACTGCACGGCGCCCTGCGCCGTCGACGGCGACTGCCCCGCCGCGGCGCCCGCGTGCGCGCCGATCACCTACACGCGCCCGAGCGGCGCGGGCCAACCCGACCGCGGCTGCGCGCCCCGCTGATCAGCGCCGGCGGAAGGCCACCACGAGCTGATCGCCGCCCAGACCCTCGCGCCGCGAGGCGCGGTTCTTGAGCGCGTGGAGCCACCGCGGCGCCGTCGCGACCCGGCCGCGCGTGAGCACCCGGAGCACGATCTCGGCGGTCCACGACGCCCGCATTCCGGGGTAGTACGTGGCCCAGCGCTCGACCACGAGGGAGTCCGGCACGTGGCCCGCGAGCTCGTCGAAGTGGTAGTGGCGGTGCCACGGATCCTGGTCGAGGGAGAAGTCCGCGAGCATCCCGCTCTGCCGGCGGGCCTCGCCGAAGCGGCTCTCGTAGTAGCCCTCGTCGCGCAGCACCGTGCGGTGGATGAGCCGGTGCGCGGACGGCAGCATGAACTTGAAGTTGGCCGGGTCGAGCCAGGTCAGCCACCCCCGGTGCGGCGTCGTGAGCAGCAGCCTCCCGCCGGGCTTCAGCACGCGCGCGAGCTCCGTCAGCATGAGGCGCTCGGAGGCCACGTGCTCGACGACCTCCAGGGCCGCGATGGTGTCGAAGTAGCCGTCGGGGAAGGGCAGCGCCTCGCCGGGCGCGACCGTGCGAAAGCGGGCCCCGGGGATCGACCCCTCCGGGCCCATCGCGCCGGCGTCCATGTCGACGCCCCAGCACTCCTCGCAGCGGTCGGCCACGCGCCGCAGGAAGATCCCCGCGCCGCAGCCGTAGTCGAGGAAGCGGCCCAGCGGACCGTCGAGCCACGCCTCCGCGTAGTCGTGCCAGCCGAGGGGGCGG
Source organism: Myxococcaceae bacterium (assembly GCA_028287085.1). Classification (GTDB taxonomy): domain Bacteria; phylum Myxococcota_A; class Polyangia; order Polyangiales; genus SCUS01. Next base: position 2,321 of record JAQBQI010000744.1, on the reverse strand, counting down.
GACGGGTGGATTTCGCGCAGATTCTCGCGGGAAAGCGGCTCGTAGCGGGGATCGGGCGCGCGCATCGTCGCAGCGTTGTCGCGATCACATCGTCCCGTCAAGCGCGCTCCGCCGCGCGGCGGGTCAGCCCCGCCCCTGGTCTTCGTGCCGCGTCGTCACGCGGCGCACCACGTCGCGCACGACCTCGGCGCGCGCCGGCGCGTCGCCGTCGGCGGGGCGCAGCAGCAGCGCGACGCCGTCGCCGTGACGGTTGGTCCACGCGAGCCGGAGGACGTCGTCGTCGACGGCGGTCGCGGCGACGAGGCGGTAGGCGAGCGAGGTGCGGGCGGGCGTCGCCCCCTCGACGGTGAGCATCCGCGCGCCGAGCACGAGGCGGCAGCGGGCCTCGGCGCGGTACGGCGCGCCCGCGTCGTGGGCGGCGCCTTCGTTCGACAGGTGAACCATCGCGATGCCCTCCTCGGGCGCCGCCTCGACCGCGGGCGCGACCTCGACGGCGCGGGGAAGCGGCTGCGCCGCGAACACCCCGACCGCGACCACGGCGACGAGGCCGAGCAGCGGCGCGAGCACGACGGCCGCGAGGGCCGCCGACTCCGAGCGTTGCAGCAGGTCACCCGAGAGCGCCACCGCCAGCGCCGAGGTCACCCCCGAGGCCAGCAGCGCGAGGAGCGCCCACGCGACCGGGTTGCGACCGCCGCGGCTCGCGAGCCAGCCGACCGCCGCCGCCGCGCCGACGAAGAGCACTCCCCCCGTCACGCCGTCATCCCCGTGGGTCGCATGGTCACGCTCTCTCGCTCCTCGCCGGCTTTGCCCCGCCGAGTGTACGCGCGCCTCACGCCGACGTGCCCCGGAGCGAGCGGGCGCCCGCGAGCAGGCGCTGCGCCGCGGCCTCCAGCGCCGGCGCCAGCGCCGGCGGATCGAGCAGCTCGAAGGGCACCCCGGCGTGCAGGATGAGCGCGACGAGGGCGGCCTCGGTGTCGGCGCCCACCGTGAGGACGGTGCGCCTGGCCGAGCGCGCCTCGAGGGTGCCCACCCAGGTCGGGATCGTCGCGGCGAGCTCGGCCGCGGCGCCCGCGAGCAGGAGGCGGGCGCGGAAGCGGTAGGGGGCCGACGTGATCGAGCGCGCGACGTAGGCCGCGATGCCCTCCGGCGGCTCGGCGGGGACGAAGCGGCGGTCGCGCACGTCGAGGTCGCGGGGGGCGATGCGGTCGACGCGGAAGGTGCGGAAGTCGTCGCGGTCGACGTCGCGCGCGGCGAGGTACCAGCGCAGGCGCGCGTGCACCAGGCGCAGCGGCTCGACCGTGCGCCGGCTGGGCGCGTCGCGCGAGTCGAGGTAGGAGAAGCGGGTCTCGACGGCGTCGCGGCACGCGCCGGCCAGCGTCGCCAGCACGCGGAAGTCGACGCGGGGGCGGCCGTCGGGCAGCGCGATGGTGGCGGCCTCGATGGCGCCGAGCTTGCGGCGCGCGCGCGGGGGCAGCACCTGGTTGAGCTTCGCCAGGATGCCGACCGCGACGTCGCCCGCGGGCCCGACCGCCAGCGCGACGGCGACGGCGACGGCCTCGTCGTCGTCGAGCAGCAGCGGCGGCGTGGTGGTGCCGCGGCCCAGGCGGTAGCCGCCCCCCACGCCGGCCGACGAGTCGATGGCGTAGCCGAGGTCGCGGAGCCGGTCGACGTCGCGGCGGAGGGTGCGCACGTCGACCTCGAGGCGCTCGCCGAGGTCGCGCCCCGACCACTCCCCGCGCGCCTGCAACAGCGACAGCAGGCGGAGCACGCGCGTCGAGGTGGTCAGCACCGCCGCGAAACTATCGAGGACCGATCCTGTCCGCAATCGGGGATAGGAGTGTGTGGGCCGCCGGAGAGCGGAGAAGGAGCTGACGATGGACAAGAAGCGCTACCAGGGGAGCTGCGCCTGCGGGCGGGTGAGGTTCGAGGCCGACGTCGACATTTCGCAGGGCACGCACAAGTGCAACTGCACCCACTGCTGGAAGCGGCGGTGGTGGTCGGTGAAGGTCGAGCCGACGGACTTCCGCGTGCTCTCGGGCGAGGACGCCCTCGACCCGTCGGGGCGCTTCTGCGGCGCGTGCGGCGTCGCCACCCACCGCCACGCGCCGGTCGCGGAGTGGAACCCCACGGCCTACGTCTCGGTGAGCGCGGCGAGCCTCGACGACCTCCCCCCGGCGGAGCTCGTCGCGGCGAAGGTCACCTACTACGACGGCCGCCACGACAACTGGTGGTCGACGCCGGCCGAGGTGCGCCACCTCTAGAACGAGCTCCGCGGCGCACCGAGCGCCCGCGGTGCCGACGGGCTGAAGCCCGCGGCAACG
>JAQBQI010000727.1 GCA_028287085.1 Myxococcaceae bacterium | reverse complement strand
CGCCGCCGCCGCCGCGCCTGAGCGCGCGCCCGGTGGCGGGGCGGGAGGGCCCTCCCCCGCCCGCCACCGCCCCGCTCACTCCGACTTCGACACGTCGCCCAGCCAGGTCGCCATCGCCCACGACAGCGCCGCCGCGCCGAGCCACAGCGGCTGCCGCGACCAGGCCGCGAGGCCGATCGCCCCGGCGCCCACCAGCGCGTGGCGGGCCCGCTCGGAGGGCAGCGCCCACGCCCGCGCCTCGGTCACGCCGCCGACGTTGGTGAGCGCCCACACCGTCAGCGCCGAGAGCGCCGCCGTCGCCGCGAAGCCCAGCGGAACCACCAGCGGCAGCACCCCGACGAGCATCGCCAGCGCGAAGGCCGCGAGCACGTAGCGGCGCCGCGCGGGCGACACCACCACGGCGTACTTCGGCTGGTCGAGGCGCGCGGCGGCGAGGGCGTTGAGGTCTTCCACAGGCGCGCCCGCGGGGACCCACCCGGGCGAGCGCACGAGGGCCTGGAGGGTGTCCCACGCGGTGGGCATCGCCAGGGCCTTGCGGGCGAGCTTCGCGCCGTAGGCGAGGTGCGACCAGCCGGGGTTGAAGCTCGCCAGGGGCTCGATGGTCCCGTAGGTGGGCGCCTCGGCCTCGGGCTCGAAGGTGCCGAACATGCGGTCCCAGATGATGAAGACGCCCGCGTAGTTTTTATCGAGGTACTTCGGGTCGACGCCGTGGTGCACGCGGTGGTGCGACGGGGTGTTGAAGATCCACTCGAGCGGGCCCATGCGCCCGATGAGCCGGGTGTGGATCCAGAACTGGTAGACGATGACCGCGCCGTACGCGGTGGCGAAGGCCGCGGGGGGCACGCCGAGCAGCGCGATGGGGAGGAAGAACCACAGCGAGAAGAGCGGCTGCCAGGCGTCCTGCCGGAGGGCGACCGAGAGGTTGTACTCCTCGCTCTGGTGGTGCACGACGTGGCTGAACCACCCGATCGCGCTCTCGTGGCTCCACCGGTGGAACCAGTAATAGAAGAAGTCCGACAGCACGAAGGCAGTGGCCCACGCGGTGGCGGGGTGCGCGCCGAACCAGTCGGTGACGCGGGCGTGGCGGTAGAGCCAGTAGTAGGGGCCCATCAGCGCGACCGCGGCGACCACGGTGAGCAGCTGCTGGAAGAGCCCGCACGCGAGGTTGTTGAGCGTGTCGTCGACGGTGTAGAGACCCGCGCGCAGCTTGCGGTTGATGAAGGCCTCGACGCCCATCCCGACGAAATAGAAGGGCACCGCGAGCACGATCGGGTTGAGGGCCATGGCGTGGCGCGGACCATATCCCGACCAAGCGGTCGGGCCAATCGCGCGGGGCACATCGGGACTTCCGGTCGCGGCGCTTGGGCGTAGGTTGGCGGTCCCATGAGCAAGGCCCACTCGTTCGCAGCCTTCGATTCCGCGGCCCCCCTCGCGCCCTTCACCTTCGAGCGCCGCGAGCCGAGGGACACCGACGTCGAGATCGAGGTGCTGTACTGCGGCGTCTGCCACTCCGACCTGCACACCGTGCGCGGCGAGTGGTCGGGCACGGTCTACCCGTGCGTTCCGGGGCACGAGGTGGTCGGGCGCGTGACGCGCGTCGGGAGCGCCGTGCGGGGCTTCCGCGTGGGCGCCACGGCGGCGGTCGGGTGCATGGTCGACGCGTGCCGCGAGTGCCCGAGCTGCCGCGAGGGCCTGGAGCAGTACTGCGAGCGCGACGCCGTCACGTACACGTACAACAGCCCCGACCCCCACGGCGCGGGCCCGGTGACCTACGGCGGCTACGCGACCTCGATCGTGGTCGACGAGCGCTTCTGCCTGCGGGTGGCCGACGGGGCCTCGCTGCCGGGCGTGGCGCCGCTGCTCTGCGCGGGCATCACGACGTACTCGCCGTTGAAGCACTGGGGCGCGGGGCCGGGCAAGAAGGTCGGCGTGGTGGGCCTCGGGGGCCTCGGCCACATGGGGGTGAAGTTCGCCCACGCCTTCGGCGCGCACACGGTGCTGTTCACGACGTCGCCGGGCAAGGCCGAAGACGGCCGCCGGCTCGGGGCCGACGAGGTCGTGGTGTCGCGCGACGCCGACGCGATGCGCCGCCACGCGGCGAGCTTCGACCTCATCCTCGACACGGCGGCGGTGCCGCACGACCTCGACGCGTACACGGGGCTGCTGCGCCGCGACGGGGCCCTGGTGCTGGTGGGCGTGCCCGAGAAGGCGCACCCGTCGCCGGCAGTGGGCAAGCTCATCGGGCGGCGGCGCAGCATCGCCGGGTCGCTCATCGGCGGCGTGCGCGAGACGCAGGAGATGCTCGACTACTGCGCCGAGAAGGGCATCGCGTCGGAGGTGGAGGTGATCCCGATGCAGCGCATCGAGGAGGCCTACGCGCGCATGCTGAAGGGCGACGTGAAGTACCGCTTCGTCATCGACCTGGCCTCGCTGAAGTAGGCGGCGGGTCGGGGGGGCGGGTCGGGCGGTTCCAGGCGAGCAGGACCACGGCGTAGGCGACGAGGGTCGAGAGCGCGAAGACCTCGAACATCGCGCGCGGCCAGCGGAGCACCACCGCCGACGCGACGCCGAAGGCCGCCGCGCCCGCCCCCACGCGGCCGTCGTAGAGGAGCGCGGTCGCGAGCCACCCGGCCGCGAGCCAGAGCAGGTAGAGCGCCATCGCGGCGCTCAAGGGGAGGCCCAGCGCCCAGCACATCGCCCAGTGCAGGATGAAGCCCCACGAGGAGGTCAGCACCAGCGTGAGGAAGCGCCGCTGCGCGCCGTTCACGGCCGCCCCGCGGCGGATGGAGCGCACGAAGAAGGTGCACATCACCGCGAAGAGCGCCGCCGCCGCGAGGGCCTCGCGGTAGCCGTAGACCCAGCGGCCCGAGCGGTCGAGCCAGCCCGACGCGAGCCCGATGGCGCACCACACCACGCCCGCGACCGCGCCGAAGCGGCCGCGCAGCTGCGCCCCGAGGTTGACGTCGGCCTCGCGGTGGAAGCGCTCGAGGTCCTCGAGGCGCGACGCCCTCGCCTCGGCGGCGCGCAGGGCCTCGCCGACGCGCGCGGCCAGCTCGGGCGGGCGCGCGGGCACCTGCGCGAGCAGCTCGGCGGCGGCGCGCGG
>JAQBQI010000693.1 GCA_028287085.1 Myxococcaceae bacterium | reverse complement strand
CGACCGCGAGGGGGTCGCCGGCCTCGCAGCGGGGCATCGCGGGGGCGGCGAGGGCGCGGACGACGGTGGCGGTGTCGGCGGGGGCGGGGGCCTCGGGCATGGCGACGGGCGCGGCGGGCGCGGGCCGCGGCGCGCTGCGGCAGGCGGCGAGGACGAGGGGAAGGACCAGGAGGAGGGGGCGTCGCACGGGGGTGTTCTGAGCGACACCCGGGGGCGGAGGGAAGTTCCCGACAGCGGCGGAGGAGGGAAGGAGGGGAGCGGGTGGGCGGCGCGATGGGCCGCGGGGACGGCTGTCGGAGCACGCGTTCGGATTGACCGGGAAAACAAGCGAAACAGACCTCGTTACGGCGCCGTAACGAGGTGCGAAGACCGGGGGCGCTTCAGGGACGGCCGTTGTCGGCCCGGCAGCGTTCGGCCGCGGGGTAGTCCGGGTGGTAGTGGTGCCGGGCGGGTCGCGTCACGCAGGTGATGCACGCCTGGCGGTTGGGAGTGGGGAGGCGCTCGCACTGCGCGCGGGTGCGCGCCTCGTGGCCCGTCGAGTGGGCCACCCCGAGGGATGCGCCGCCCACCACCGCGGCTCCCAGAACCAGGGCGATCACCTTCTGCATGAGTCTCCTCCTCCTCGTCGGGCGTTGAACGCGGGGCCGCCACCCACTGGGGCCTTATCCTCGATGGTATTCCAGAGGGCGGCCCGGCAGGGTGGACGGGCGGCGATTCCCCGGACCGCGACCGGGAGCGTAGGTCTGTCCTCCGCGCCGCGCGCATGGATGGAGCGAAGGCCTCACTGCGCGCGCTGCGGCTCCGACCTGCGCCGCCTGGAGATTCGTCGCGCGCTTCGCGATACCGTCCCGCGCATGCCCGTCTTCGACCCCGCGCTCACGGTCCGCATCCCGGTGGCCTGGGGCGAGATGGACGCCTTCCAGCACGTGAACAACACCGTCTACCTGCGCTGGTTCGAGACCGCGCGTATTGAGTGGCTGGCGAAGGTCGCGTTCACCGAGACCGGCGGCGCGGGCCCCATCCTCGCGCGCACCGAGATCGACTATCGCCTCCCCGTCGTGTGGCCCGACACCGTGGAGGTCGCCGTCGGCGTGGTGGCGCTCGGCCGCGCGTCCGTGACGCTCGGCTACCGGGTCACGAGCGAGTCGCACGACGGCGCCGTCGTCGCCGAGGGCGTCACCGTGGTGGTGCTCTTCGACTACGCGACGAAGAAGGGCGTCCCTATCGACGACGCGCTGCGGGCGCGCATCGCGGCGCCGTCCGCCTGAACGTCCCCACCCGTGGAAGACTCCGCCAGGGACCCACGCCGCCTGCTCGATCTCGACCTGCGCGCGCTGTCGACCGCCGACCTCGTCGCGCTGCTCCGGTCGGAGCCCGCGGACTCGGACCCTTCGCGCGCCGCGGTCATGGCGCTGCACCTGCGCGGCGGCGTGGAGGAGTTCGCCGCGGGCGAGGCGCTGTCGCGCAGCGAGCGCGCGGAGGAGCGCCTGTCCGGGGCGGACGTCCTCGCGCAGCTCGGGGCGGGGCAACCCACCTTCGTCGAGGAGTCGGTGGCCCTGCTCCTCGGGTTGCTGTCCGACCCGGACGAGCGGGTCGTGGGCGCGGCGGGCGTCGCGCTCGGCCACCGCCGCAGCGCCGCGGCGATCCCGCCGCTCCTTGCGCTCGTCGCGCACCCGAGCGCGTCCGTTCGCCACGGCGTAGCTCACGGGATCATGTGGAGCGACGCCCCCGAGGTGATCGACGCTCTGATCGCGCTGAGCCGCGACCCCGACCGCGACGTGCGCGACTGGTCGACCCTCGGGCTCCAGCTGCGGCTGGACGAGACCGACACCCCGGCGCTGCGCGACGCCCTCTTCGCGCGCACCGACGACGACGACCCCGAGGTGCGCGGCGAGGCCCTCATCGGCCTCGCGCAATGTCGCGACCCGCGGGTGCTGCCCGCGCTGCGACGAGAGCTCGCGGGGGAGTTCCACGGCGACTGGTGCGTCGAGGCGGTCGAGCGCTTCGGCGACGCCTCGTTGGGCGCCGCGCTAGCCGCCCTGAGGGCGCGCCTCGGGCCCGCCGACGAGGAGGCCTTCGGACGTCGCTTCGACGAGGCCGCGCAAGCGCTGGCCGCGATCGATCCCACGCCGGAGTGAGCCATCCGACGAGCCCCCGTCTGTCGGAGCGCGCGTCCGAAATGGTCCTGAGAACAAGCAGATCATGGGTCGTTACGGCGCCGTAACGAGGTGCGGAATCGGGCCCGTCGCTCAGCCGCGCGGGGCGACGAGCCGTCGCGCGAGGGCGTCGGCGTCGAGCGCGGCCAGCGCGGCGCCCACCGACGCGGCGCCGTCGTCGCCGATCATCTGCATGAGGGCGTCCCACTCGGGCTCGGTGAGGGTTCGCGCGAGCTTGCCCTCCACAATCCGAACCAACCGCATGCCCTCGCGCATGCCCTCGCGCATGCCCTCGCGCACGCCCTCCCGCATGCCCTCTTGCCGCCCCTCGGCGCGCTCGCGGCGCATCCACTCCTCGGCCTCGCTGATATCGAACATGGTCGCCTCCGTGATGGGCTCTCCGCGGCGCTGCGCGGCCATCAGCACTTGTACCACCGCGGCGAAGAGCACTCGCCCCCGCGGCACCGCCGCGTACCGCGCCCGCAGCGTGCGCAGCGCGCCGACGAGCGTCCTGCCGGCGCCCATGAGTCGTAGCACCAGCGTATCGTCCGTGGCCTCCAGCTCCGAGAGCGCGACGATGGTGAGCGGGAGCCCCGCGCCGAGGTCGTAGAAGCCCGCTGGCCAGCCCGATGCGGGCGTCGCGCGGAAGGCACGGAGGGCGGCGTCGGGCCGCCCCGCGCAGAGCAGCCACATGCGCTCGGCGCCGTCGGGGCGGGCGAGCGAGCGGGCGTGCAGGTGGTTGAGCATCTTGCGGACGAACTCGCGCACCTCGGCGACGTTCGGGGCGTTGCGGACGGCTTCGATCGACGAGGGCCGCTCGGTCATGCGGCCGAGGAGGCCGAGGGCGCGGCGCTCGGCGTCGCGCGAGGGGTCGGGCACGAAGCGCGCGTCGACGCGCTGCGAGGCGGGCGCGGCGACCTCGACCTCGGTCTCCAGCTGGCCGAGGTCGTGGAGCATCACGTCGAGGATGTTCTTCGCCAGCGAGTCGAAGGGCGCCGCCATGGAGCGCCGCGTAGAGCGCGCGCCGTGCCACGTGAAACCATCGGCGATTGCCGCGCCAGCGGGGGTGGCGGCGGGTGGCGGCGGGTGGCGGCGGGGGTGGCGGCGGGGGCGGCGGGGGCGGCGGTGCGACCATGCG
>JAQBQI010000690.1 GCA_028287085.1 Myxococcaceae bacterium | reverse complement strand
ACGCGGGCTCGCCGGCCGACGTGCCCGCGGCGACCGCCCGCCTCATCGCCGCGCGCCCCTACCGGCTCGTCGTGCCCGACGCCAACGTGCCCGCGACGCCCTCGCCGCTGTTGATCATCCTGCACGGCTACGGCGTGTCGGGCTCGGTGCAGGAGCTCTTCTTCCGCATGACCCGCGAGGCCAACACGCGGGGCGTCCTGTACGCGATCCCCGACGGCACGCCCGACGCCTCGATGCGCCGCTTCTGGAACGCCACCGACGCCTGCTGCGACTTCGGGCACGTCGGGGTCGACGACGTGGCCTACCTCGACGCCATCATCGACGACGCCTCCGCGCGCTACGCCGTCGACCCGCGGCGCATCTTCCTGATCGGCCACTCCAACGGCGGCTTCATGGCCCACCGCATGGCCTGCGAGCGGGCCAACCGCATCGCCGCCATCGTCAGCCTCGCGGGCGCCACCTTCACCGACGCCGCGCGCTGCACGCCGAGCGAGCCCGTCGCGGTGCTCCAGGTGCACGGCACCGCCGACGCGACGATCCGCTACAACGGCGGCGCCAACGCCGGCTTCGCGTACCCCAGCGCGGCGACGAGCGTGGCGCGCTGGGCCACCAACAACCGCTGCGCCGCGACGACCACCTCCGGCACCACCTTCGACCTCGACACCTCGATCGCCGGCGCCGAGACCCGCGTCTCGCGCTACGACGGCTGCATGGGCGGCGCGGCCGAGCTGTGGTCGATCGAGGGCGGGGCGCACCTGCCGGCGATCAACGCGCAGTGGCCCGCGCTCACCCTCGACTGGCTCATGGCGCACCCCAAGCCCGCGCGCTGAGCCGCGCTTCAGTCAGTACGCGATCGCGCCCGAGGGGCGCACGAAGCAGAGTCCGTCGGCGTTGAGGTGGCCGTTGCCGCGCGCCGAGAAGGTGACGAAGTCGCGCAGGTCGCGCAGCGCCGCGTTGCCGCCGAGGTCGAAGCTGAGCGCGTTGGCGTTGCGCGGCGCGTAGCCCATCGTCTGCCCGCCGCGGTCGGGCACGGGGCGCATCATGCGGTCGACGAGGTTGGTCGGCGCGACGCCCGCGAGGTCGTCGAGGGTGACCACGCTCGCGCCCATCACGAGCTGCGAACGCGCCGCGAACTGGTCGAAGTGCGGCGGCGGGTCTTCGACGCCGAGCGAGCCCCAGAAGAGGTGGTCCATGTGGAAGGTGAGCTGCGCGCGCACCGCGGCGGTGGCCGACGGTTGCACGCCGGGCACGTCGTCGCCGCCGTTGTCGGGGTTGTTGCAGTTGAGGTACTGCGCGGCGGCCGTCCACCCGAGGCGGAAGGTCACCGTCGAGGGGTAGTCGGCGAAGGCCGGGGCGAGGCCCGTCGTGACGCCGCGGTAGGTCGCCGTGCCCTCGACGTAGTGGCTCCACCCGCGGCGGAGCATCTGCTCGTAGAGGGCGACGCCGCCCGCGTCGAGGTTGACGTTGGTCGCGCCCGCGTTGGCCGCGACCGCGTCGTAGCTGAAGGCGTAGCGCACCGTCGCATCGAGGCTGCCGCCCCCGGCGGGCGCGCGAATCACCGCGAGCGGGATGGCCGTCTCGGGCGCGCCGCCCGCGCCGGTGAGCGGCCCCGGCTTCTGCGCGTCGACCGCGAAGGGACCAGCGACGGCGGCGACGGGCGCGCCCACCGCGGCGGGGTCGCTGGGCGAGGCGCCGGGGCGGTTGATCCGGAGGTTGGCGACCGTCACGAGGATGCGCTCGAAGCGCAGCTCCCAGCCGTCGACGAAGACGATCGCGCCGTCGGCGGGCGCGGCGGTGTAGTCGAAGCCGAGCTGGCCGAGGTCCTCGCTGGAGAGGCTCACCTGGATGGTGCGCGGGTCGCGCGTCGACGCGCCGAACGCGGCCGCGACCGGCGTCGCGAAGGAGGGCGGCAGCGACGCGTCGCCCGAGGGGACGACCACGTCGACGCCCGCGTCGAGCGGGGACGGGAGCGCGTCGTCGCCGCAGCCCGCGAGCAGCGCGGCGGCGCAGAGCGTGACGAGCGCGGGGCGGGGCCGGGCGCAGGCGCGTGCCTTCATGGAAGAGCGTTCCTTTCGCGAGGCGGTGGACGCGCTCAGCGCGTCGGGGAGAAGGTGACGCCGAACACGGCGCGGGTGCGGGCGCGGTTGAGGAAGGCCCGGCCGACGTTGTCCTGCGGGCTGAAGCGGTAGCGGCCGTCGCGGGCGGTGCCCGCCGTCAGCTCGCGGAAGTCGGCGCCGTCGAACCAGCCGCGCGGGTCGACGCGCACGCGGAGCACGCCGCCCTGGGCGAGCGTGAGGCGCGCCGGGATGCCGCGCACCTTGCGGGCCTCGTCGATCGATCCGCCCGCGGCGACGAGGCTCTGGTCGATGACGAGCGCGCCCTCGAAGGCGACGTCGAGGTCGTCGCGGTGGGCCGTGCCGGCGACGCGCACGGCGGCGCCGCCGAGGGCGCCGTCGCGGTTGAAGAGCCACGCCTCCGCGGTGAGCGACGGTTCAGCGACGCCGTCGCCGCCGCCCGCGACGGGCGTCAGCGCGGGGCTGAGCGCGTCGACCTCGACCTGCGTGGTGACCTCGCCGACCACGCGGCCGGCGCCGAGGTGCGACTCGCCGTCGGCGTAGGCGCTCGGCAGGAGGAAGTCCTCGACCCGGCGGCGCAGCGGGTGGCGCCGGTCGCCTTCGAGGGGCGCGAGGGTGTTGAGGTAGAGCGGTCCGAGGGCGACGCGGGCCTCGGTGAGGGTGACGGTCCAGCCCTGGTCGGTGGTGAAGCTGAGCGGCTGCGCGGCGTCGCGCTCGATGCCCGCGGCCTCGACGGCGAAGGTCACGCGCTGGGCGCCCGTGGTGTCGGCGCAGCCCGCGAACAAGAGCGCGAGGGCGAGTGAGCGGCGGTTCATCGGGGCGGCTCCGTGGGTGCGCCGTGCCGCGCGGCGGCGGCGCCGAGGTGGAGGGTGAAAACGACGAAGAGCTGCCGCGGGGGCCCCGGCGTGAAGTGCCGCGCGGGCACGAGCGTGGCGAAGTCGCGGCTGCCGAAGTCGCTGGCGAAGTTGTACTGGCCCCAGGCGTACTGGGCGTCGAGGAGGTTCTGCGCGATGAAGCCGAGCTCGTAGTACGCCCAGCGCGCGCTGACCTGGGCGTCGACGGTGAAGATCGCCTCGCCGCGCTCGGCGTAGGGGAGCGGGCGCGGCGCGACCCAGGTGACGCCGACCCCCGCCGAGGCCGTGACGGCGCGGCCGCGGAAGCGCAGCGGGAGCGGGCGGTTGATCGCTCCGTCGAAGCGCGCGACCCACGGCGGCACGTAGGGAACGAGCGCGCCGTCGTCGTCGAAGGTGGCCCGCGCGTAGGTGAGGTGCGCGGAGAGGTCGAGCCAGCCGTTGGAGGCGCGGGCGGCGACGAGGGCGCCCTGGCGCAGCGTCCCCGAGGCGAGGGTGTTGCGCCCCTCGGTCTCGTTGAAGATGAGGTCCTGCCCGACGTGGGTGCGGTAGTAGAGGGCGCGGGCGTTGACGTTGAGGCCGGCGACGCGGCGCTCGAAGACCACGCCCCCTTCGATCGCCGTGATCGGGCTGAAGGGCAGTTGCTGGTCGTTGCCGAGGTAGACCGGGTCGGCCGAGCGCGCGCCGAGGCCGGCGCTGAAGGCGGCGGTGAGGCCCTTCCACGGCCCGACGAAGAGCGCGCCGCGCGGCTGCCACGCGACGCCGCCGGAGCTGCGCCGCTCGGTCGGGCTGCGGTAGCCCGCGCGGTCGGCGGAGAGGCACTCCTGGTCGAGCGGGGCGCCGCGCACCGTGACGCCGCGCACGGCGCAGCGGTCGAGCACGTCGTACTGGAAGAGGTCGGCGCGCAGGCCGCCGCGCAGCACGACCCAGGGGAGGGGGCGCAGCTCGGCGTCGAGGTAGAGCGCGAGGTTGGAGACCGAGTTGTCGAGGCTGAAGTCGGTGAGGTAGGGGACGTCGGTGGTCGCGCGCAGGCGCTGCTGCGTGCTGTCGACGGCGTTGTGCCGCGCGTAGGCGCCGAACTCGACGGACTGCGGGCGCTCGCGCCAGGTGGTGCGCAGCCGCGCCGAGGCGCGCATCCCGACGTCGACGGTCGAGGCCGCCTGGTCGATGAGGTCGCCGCGCTGCGCGTGGGGCGACTGGTAGGGCTGCTGCACGTCGAGCAGCGACCCGGTGAAGTTCTCGCGCAGGCGGAAGCTGCGCAGCGAGGCCCAGGCCTGGGCGCGCAGCACCGAGGCGGCGCGGGTGCTCTCGACCTCGGCGGAGACGAGGTGGCGCGTGACCTCGCTGCCCTGGGTGGGGTCGTAGGTGTCGTAGAAGCCGACGCGACCGGCGAGGTAGTCGTCTTCGCGGATGACGCCCGCCGAGCGGTAGCGGATGCCGTAGGACATCGCGAGCACGCGCCAGGTGAGCCCGCCGGAGTGGCCCTCGTACTGGGCGTTGGCGGTGGCGCGCTCGTAGCTGCGGTTCTGCCCGTAGCCGTCGCTGGAGCCGAGCTCGACGCCGCCGAAGGTGCCCGCGCTCTCGCCGTCGGGGCCCCAGAGGGCGAGCACGCGGTGGGTGTTGAAGGACCCGCCGCGGTACTGGACGTGCGCGCCGCGGGCGGGCATGCGGAGCGTGTACTGGGCCGAGCCGGCGACGGCGAAGTCGCCCTGGCGCGGGTCGAAGGGACCTTCGAGCACGCGCATCGACTCGACGAGCTCGGGGATGAGGAAGTGCGTGTCGGCGTAGCCCTGGCCGTGGGGGTGGGCGGGCTCGTTGACGGGCACGCCGTTGACGGTGAACTCCAGGTCCTGCCCGCTGCGGGCGTCGAAGCCGCGCAGGAAGACCTGGTCGGCGTGGCCCTCGCCCAGGCCGTTGGAGAGGAACATCCCCGGCGCGAGGCGCAGCAGGTCGCCCGCGCTCCCCCGCGGCACCTGGGAGAGCAGACCCACCGTGATGGGCACATCACCCGCCCCGCGCGGGGGCGTGCCGTGGCCGCGCACGACGGCCTCTTCGGGCGGCGCCTCGGGGGCGGGTGCAGGCGCGGTCGCGGGCTCGGTGACGGGGGTCGGGTCGGGCGGCGTCTGGGCCTTCGCGGGCTTCGCGGAGAGCGCGGCCGCGGCGCCGAGCGCGGCCGCGGACCACGGCGCTACAAGCGGTTTCGGGGTGCGGCGCGACGGGCCCATCGGCCGATCGTATATCGTTGATGCAATAGCATTGCAATAGACTGTGGTCTGCGATTGGTCCCCAGGATCAAGAGTCTCCCGGTGGCGGGAGCATCAGGGTCGCGGTGGTTCCGCCGGGGCCCGAGCGGTGGGTGAGCGAGCCGCCGTGGAGGGCCGCGGTGCCCTGCGCGAGGTAGACCCCGAGGCCCATGCCCTGGCCGGGTTCGCGCGTGGAGTAGAAGGGCTCGCCGACGTGGGCGAGCGCGGCCGCCTCGATGCCGACGCCGCGGTCGGCGACCTCGAGCACCACGGTTCCGTCGTCGCGGGCGTGGAGGGCGACCTCGATGGGCGCGTCGCGGCCGGCGGCGGCGGTGGCCTGGCGCGCGTTGTCGAGCAGGCTCACCAGCGCCTGGCGCATCGCCTCGGCGTCGATGGCGCGCGCCGGCCCGGCCGGACGCAGCGACAGCGTCACGGGGTGGGCCCGCGCGTCGGTCGACCAGCGGCCGACGACCTCGCGCACCCACGCGGCGAGCTCGACCGGGTCGCGCACCGTCGCCACGTCGGGGCGGCGCATGCGCCCGAGGATGGCCTTGCACCGCCGCACCTCGTCGCGGATCTGGTCGGCCTGCGCGCGCGCCTCGGGGTGGTCGGCGAGCAGCTCGGAGAGCTCGGCGGCGAGGATGGCGACGGTGCCGAGGGGGGTGTTGAGCTCGTGGGCGGCGCCCGCGGCGAGGGCCCCGAGGGCGCTCTGGCGGATGGCGCGCTCGCGGTCGAGGCGGGCCGCGGCGAGCTCGGACTCGCGCCGGCGCAGCGAGCCTGACACCCGGTCGACGAAGAACCACAGGGCGCCCGCGGTGAGCGCGAAGGCCAGCCACATCCCGCGCACGTGCAGCTGGAACATCCCCGCCGAGTGCCAGATGTGGATCGCCTCGGGGCGCGCGAGCAGCAGGCCCCCGAAGGCCGCGACGGCGCCGACGGTGACGGCGAGGCTCCACCGCCGCGGCACCATGATGCCGGCGACGGCGACCTGGAGGAGGTAGAGCGTGGTGAAGGGGTTCATCGCGCCGCCCGTGAAGATGAGCAGCGCGGTGAGGCCGGCGACGTCGAGCAGGAGGTTGGCCGCGATGAGCCCGTCGGGCAGGGCCTTGGCGCGGCGCAGGCGCAGCGCGAGCACCAGGTTGACCACCACGAGGGCCCCGACGATGCCCACCAGCGGGCCCATCGGGAAGGGCGCGTGCAGCAGGTAGCGGGTGCCCGCGATGGAGCCCACCTGCGCCGCGATGGCGGCCCAGCGCAGGCGCACCAGCCAGCGCGCGTCGAGCGGAGCGGTGCCCGTGGTCATCGGCGCGACGCTACCGCTTCGGGGGCAGCTTCTGGAGCTTCCGTTGCAGCGAGCGGCGGTGCATCCCGAGGCGGCGCGCGGCCTCGGAGATGTTGCCCTGCGTGTCGGCGAGCACGCGCTGGAGGTGCTCCCACTGGGCGCGGTCGAGCGAGGGGACGGTGACGTCCTCGCCGGCGGGCTCGTCGTCGGGGCAGTGCTCCTCGAAGGCCGCGTCGATCTCGGCGGGCTCGGCGGGCTTCGTGAGGTAGTTCACGGCCCCGCGCTTCACCGCCTCGATCGCCGTGGGGATCGACCCGTACCCGGTCAATACGACCACCTGTATTCCGGGCTGGAGCTTCAGCAGCTCGCGCAGCAGGTCGAGGCCCGACATCGACGGCATGCGCAGGTCGATCACGGCCCGCTGGAGCGGCACGCGCGCGGCGATGGCGAGCGCCTCCTCGCCGCTGGCCGCGAGGTGCACCGCCCACGCGCGGCGGGTGAAGGCCGCCCCGAGCGCCGCGCGGAAGGGCAGGTCGTCGTCGCAGAGCAGCATCGTGGGGGAGGGCAGCGGCGTCGCCATCGGGACGACCGACGGCTACCACGATCGCCCGCGCCGGAAGGGCCGCCGCGCATGCGACATCATGCCGCAGCGCGCGCGGTTGCCCGACCGGGGGGCCGGGGCCCATGGTCCGCCCGGTACGATGACTCCCGTCCGGAACACAGTGATGGCGCTCGCGGCGCTGGCCCTCGCGGGCTGCGGCGACCCCGCGCTCGCCGACGACGACGCGATGCCCGCCGCCTCCGAGCGCGGCACCTTCGCGCTCGTCATCGCCCACGACGACGGGGCCTTTCGCCGCGGGGCCAACAGCTTCGTCGTGCGCGCGACCGACCGCGCCGGCCGGCCCGCCTCGGTGGTCGGCGTCGCGGCGCGGATGCCCGGCCACGACCACGGCCTCACGCCCCCGCGCATCGACTGCGCCGACGGCGCCTGCCGGGTGAGCGACCTCGTGCTGGCGATGCCCGGCCGCTGGGAGATCACCCTCGCGCTGGCGCTGCCGGGCGAGCGCGACGACGCCCTGCTCGCGCCGGTGCTGCGCTAGCGCAATGCGCCTCGCCGTGGGCATGGCGGCGCTGCTCGCGGGCGGGGCGGCGCAGGCGTGCCCGTGCGGGGCGGCGCTGGGTCCGGTCGCGCCGTGGACGCTGCCGGCCGAGGGCGTGGCGGTGGCCGCGGGGCTCTCGGGGCAGACGGAGCTGGGCTCGGTCGACGGGCAGGGGCGGGCCTGGTCGGCGCCGCGCGGGGTGTCGACGCAGCGGGTCTTCGTCGACCTCGCGGCGGCGTGGCGGGTGGTTCCGTCGGTCGAGCTCGCGGCGCAGTGGAGCGCGGCCTGGGCCGACGTGACGCTGCCCGGCGCGGCGAGCCGCGGCGTGATCGCGGGCGACCTCGGGCTGCGCGCGCGCTGGGAGGCGGCGGCG
>JAQBQI010000672.1 GCA_028287085.1 Myxococcaceae bacterium | reverse complement strand
CTGCCGCTCGCCGCGCCGGCCGCCGCGCCCGCCGACCCGGCCCGCGCGGGCTTCTTCCCGGGCTCCACCGGGACCGCCGACGAGCGCGCCCGCGCGGCCACCCAGGGCTTCGTGCGCGAGGCCCTCGGCGCGACGATGGTGCGCGAGGCCCCCGGCGTGCGGGCCTACCTCTGGAACGTCCGCCGCCGCGTGGCCGAGGCGTGGCGCCCGGGGGTGGTGCGCGTGCCCAACCTCGCCGACACCCTGATGGCCGGCTTCATCGCCCCGGAGCAGGCGATCCGGATCTTCGGCGCGCGGATGATCCGCCGCCAGCGGCAGGTGCTGGAGGCGCCGCAGCCGCGGGAGGGCGGGGCGGCCGACGCGATCGCGGCGATCGGCGGGGTGGCGGGCCAGGGGCTCAACAGCAACCGCCCGCCGATGCCGACCAGCGCGGGCGACGAGTCGTGGCGCCGCAACGTGCGCACCACGCGCGCCGAGGTGCAGGTCGACCAGGACCCGGACGGTCGCGTGCTCGACGTGCGCTTGATGCACCCGTCGGGCATCCCGGCCTTCGACCGCGCGGCGATCGAGTCGGTGCGCCACGGCCTCGAAAGCCAGGACCCGATGCCACTGCCCGGCGGCCGCCGTTCGCGCTGGAGCTTCACGGTGGTGGCCACGCGCCGTCTCTTCACGCCGAGCATCGGCGGGGGCTTCGACGAGAGCCGGGGGTGGTTCCGTCTGGAGGTTCCGGGGCAGGTGACGATGCGGTCGCGGGTGCAGATGGAGTCGAGCGCGCCGCTGCCCGCGGGCGCGCCGTAGTAGAAGCGTCGTCGATGCAGCGCGCGATCACCGGCTTTCACTGGGACGATTCGGGCGACCCCGTCGCCGAGCTCGCGTGCGGGCACGGGCAGCACGTGCGCCACCAGCCGCCGATGATGTCGCGGCCGTGGGTGCTCACCGAGGAGGGCCGCGCGTCGCGCCTCGGCGTGCCGCTGGAGTGCGTGCGCTGCGACCGCTTCGAGCGGCCCGACGGCCTGGTGGCCTACCAGCGCACGGCGGAGTTCACCGAGGCGACGGTGCCCGCGGGCCTGCGCCGCGACCACACGACGAAGCCCGGCGTGTGGGCGGAGATCCGGGTGCTGGAGGGCAGGCTGCGCTACCGGGTCGAGTCGCTGGGGCGGGAGTTCGCGCTCGACCCGGCGACGCCCGGGGTGGTGCTGCCGGAGGTGGCGCACCACGTCGAGCCCGACGGGCCGGTGCGCTTCTACGTGGAGTTCTCGCGGCGGGGGTGACGGGGCCCGCCGCCCCCCTCACGGCGTCTGCAGCACCAGCATGCCGAAGAGGTCGCTCACCGACGCGGCGACGAAGCTCAGCGAGCGCGTCGCGGTCTCCAGCCGCACCTCGCCGCCCGGGCACGACACCGTCAGGATGCGCCCGTCCATGAAGGCCCCGACGGGCACGGTGTCGTCGACGCCGCGCGCCCGCCGCGCCGCCACGTGGCCCGCCCAGCGCTTCGCCACGGCGACCTCGTCCTCGGGCCCGGTGATGCCCAGCAGCACCATCGGCTCGCCGAAGAGCGACGCCTCGATCGGCATGCACCACCACGCGCCGAACCAGTCGCGCAGGTCGTCGGGCAGCGTCGCGCCGCACTCGCGCTCCATCATCGCCAGGTCGCTCTTCGGCTTCCGCTGCACCGGGCGCCAGGTGATCGTCCCGTCGGCGTCGGGCTCGCCCAGCTCGCAGGGCGAGCGCACCGCCGGGTCGTGCTCCGTGATCGGCAGCGACCCCGACACCTCCTGGATCGCCGTCAGGTAGCGCTCGAACATCTGTCGCAAAGCCCGCGCGGTCTCAGACATGGTGCGCGACCATACCAGCCGCCGCCCCCGCGCGCCCCGCGGGTTGACGGCCCCATCGCGGTAGCCGAGCGTCGCACGTCGTGCGCATCTCCCGCAGGCTCTGGCGACGGTGCGCGGCGCTCGCGGTGATGCTCGCGGCGCTCGTCGCGCTCGCGCCCGCGGCGCGGCGACACACCCGGGCCGCGGTGCTGTTGCTGCGCGTCTCGGGCGCCGTCGACGACCGCACCGCGGGCCCCGTCGGGATCGTCGCGCGCGCCTGCGACCACCGCCTCGACGAGCGCATGGTGAACCTCGGCGGCGGGCTGCGGGCGCGGCTGTTGGTTCCGCGGGGCGCGGGGCCGTGGCGGGCGGTGGTGGTCGCCCACGGGGTGCACCACCGCGGCATCGACGAGCCGCGCACGCTGGCCTTCGTGCGCGCCCTCGCCCGCGGCGGCGTCGCCGTGCTCTGCCCGCAGCTCGACGCCCTCGCCGACTACCGCGTGTCGCCCGCCACCGTCACGGAGATGCGCGCCGCGGTGGCCTGGGCGTCGGCGCAACCGTGGGCCGAGGGGCACCGCGCCGGGCTCGTCGGGATCTCCTTCGGCGGCGGGCTCGCGCTGATCGCGGCGACCGATCCGGCGCTGCGGGGGAGGCTGTCCTTCGTGGCCTCGGTGGGCGGGCACCACGAGCTCGCGCGGGTGGCGCGCTTCCTCGCGCTCGACGCGCGGGCCCACCCGTACGGCGTCGCGGTCTTCGCGTACGCGAACGCCGAGCGGCTCGTCGAGGCGTCGGAGCTGGCGGGCTTTCGCGCGGCGCTCGGGGCGCTGCTGCGGGGCGATCGGCGCGCGGCGGAGGCGCACGCGGCGGGGCTGTCGGGCGACGCGGCGTGGCTCGCGGGGCGGCTGCTCGCGGGCGATCGGGCGGCGGTGGCGCCGCGGCTGATGGCGGCACTGC
>JAQBQI010000635.1 GCA_028287085.1 Myxococcaceae bacterium | reverse complement strand
GGCGGCCGCGGCGCCCCGGCGGGCCCGGCCGCGGCGTCGACCAGCGGCCACAGCGCGGCGGCCACGGCGGCGCCGTCGGGCGGGCGGCGCGCCGGGTCCTTGGCGAGCATGCGGGCGACGAGGGCGTCGAGCTCGGCGGGCACGTCGGGGCGCAGGTCGCGCAGGGGCGTCGCCTCTTCGGCGAGGATCTTGGCGAGCACCGCGACGAAGTGGTCGCCGCGGAAGGGGGGGTGGCCGGCGAGCACCTCGTAGAGCACGCACCCGAGGGAGAACACGTCCGAGGCCGGGCCCACCTCGGCGCCGCCGCGGGCCTGCTCGGGCGCGAGGTAGCCCGGCGTGCCGAGGATGGCGCCGGTGCGCGTGACCGACCCCGCCGCGTCGGCGCGCGCGATGCCGAAGTCGATCACCTTCGCCGCGCCCGCCTCGCCGCCCACCAGGAAGAGGTTGCTCGGCTTCACGTCGCGGTGCACCACCGCGCGGGCGTGGGCGTGCCCGAGGGCCTCGGCGACGCGCGCCACCAGCCGCACGCCGTCGGCCATCGGGAGGGCGCGGTCGTGCAGGGCCTCGGCGAGGTCGACGCCCTCGAGCCACTCCATGGCCAGGAAGCGCCGCCCCGTCCCGGTGCGCCCGTGGCTCACATAGCGGACGATGGCCGGGTGGGTGAACGACGCGAGCAGCGCCGCCTCGCGCTCGAAGCGAAGGTCGTAGTGCGCCCCCTCGGCGATGAGCTTCACGGCGACGGTCTCTCCCGTGGCGCGGTCGTGCGCGCGGTAGACGCTGCCCATTCCGCCGGCGGCCGCGAGGCGCTCGAGCACGAATCGATCGGCGATCAACTGACCGGGTACCATCGCAGCGGCCCGGAGTATCACACGCGCAGGGGGCCCCGACCCCCCGCGCGCGTCGGCGCGATCGATTGCAATCGAGGGTCGGGGCCGCCGGGGAAGGGCCGCGGCGGCGGGGCGGTGGATTGAAGGGTTGCGGGCGGGCGAGTCGGAGTCGGAGTCGAAGTCGCGACTCAGGAGGCGGCGGGGGCGGCGGCCTCGGGCGCGGACTTCGCCGCAGCCTTCTTGGCCGACTTGGCCGACTTGGCGGGCTTGCCGGCCTTCTTGGCGGGCTTCGCCGCGGCGGCGGCGGCCTTCTTGGCGGGCTTCTTCGCGGCGCCCGCGGCCGACTTCGCGCCGTTGCCGGCGTAGTACTTCGTCGCGCGCTTCTCGCCCACCTTGGTGAGCGTGCCGTTGCCGATGCCGATGGCGATGGGGCGCGCGATCTCGTTGCGCGCGAGTCCGAGGGTCTTCTGGATCTCCTCGCTGCCGATGCCGGGCTTCTTCACCAGGAGCGCGGCGATGCCGTCGAGGGCCTTGGCGATGCTCTCCGAAGAGCGGCGCTCGAGCCGGCCCGACTTCGCGGCAGCCTTCGGGGCGGCGACGGCCGACGACTTCGCCTTTGTGGCCTTCGCCGGCAGGGCCTTCGGGGCGGCCGCGGCGCGGGCGCGGGCCGCGGGGGCGGGGGCGCCGCCGGAGAGGGTGACGTTGCTCAGCTCGGCGACGAAGGCCGTGCGAATGAGCCCGAACACCTTCTGGGCGAACTCTTCAGAGACCTGGGCGAGCGCGGACTGGAGGGAGGTGGACATTGGCAGCTTCTTTCGCGGGACGTTGAAGGGTGTGGCCGGCCGGCGCAGCAGGGCGCCCGGCGGCACCGCTACCGTATACACGGCCGCCTCGAAAGTGGTTAGTCCCGATGATTGGATGTCTGGCGCGGCGGCGCCGGATGTCCAGTAGCGCCGCCGCTGATTCGATGTCGGCGCGGCGGGCGATTGGCTACTTCTTCGCGCGTTTCGCGCTGCGGGCGTGCACCGCCGCGTTGCGCTTCGCCACCAGGTCGGGCCCCGGAGCTCTGCCCTTCAGGGGGCTCTGCTCCTCGTGGTGCTCGTCGATGGTGCCGGGCTCGGTGCCGAGCTCGAAGATCGCGATCTCGCGGCGCCCGCGCTCGCCCAGCCGGATGGGAATCACCGAGGCGCCGATGCCCGCGCCCACGTACACCGCCCCGCCCGGGGCCGCGCCGCGGCGGCGCGTGCCGTAGAGCCCGTGGACGTACTTGTGCCCGGCGAGGTGTCCGATGGCGAGCTCGTGCAGCCGCGCCAGGGTCACCTGCCCGGCGTGGGTGTGTCCGGAGAGTACGAGTCCGACCCCGTGGGGCCAGAGCCGGTCGGCCTCTTCGGCGATGTGCGAGAGTCCGAGCGTGGGCAGGTCGGCGCGGAGTCCCTTGAGGGCGCGCGCGCGGTCGGCGTGGCCCGTGTACGCGTCGTCGAGCCCGAGCACCTGCAGCTTCTGGTGCCGTAACGTCACGACGGTGTGCGCGTTGTCGAGCACCTGCACGCCGCCCCGGCGCAGCGCCGCGCGCACCTCGTCGGCGCCCGACCAGTGATCGTGGTTGCCCATCACGCCGATGACGGGGGCCTTGAATCCGCGCACCAGCGCCTCGAGCTGGTCGAGGTACTTCTGCGAGTGACACACGAAGTCGCCGGTGATCACCACGAGGTCGGGCTGCGACTCGTTGGTCAGCGCCACCGCCGCGTTCTGGATCGCCATCGGCGTCACGCGCCCGACGTGGATGTCGGTGAGGTGGGCGACTCGCAGTCCGTCGAGCATGCCCACGAAGGCCGAGGGGCCGGCGAAGTGGCGAACCGCGATGAGCGACCGCGGGTCCTTGCGGCCGAGCCCGAGGAGGCCGGCGCGCTCGCCCGCCGCCCCGCCGCTCAGCGCCTCGGCGAACTCTCTGGGCGGCGGCGTCGATCGCTGGTCATCGTCCATCAATGGGTTCCTTTGATAGGGCCGTCGGGGCGTCGGCGGGAGCGGGAGTGTGACCGCCATCGCCGGCCGGGGCGACCGCGAGTCGCCGCCCGCGGCGCGATTGGAAATGAAGCGCCCCGGCGTCTCCCCTCGGGGGAAGACGGCTCACGAGGGGTTAGAGCCACCGCGCGCGCTCGCCCTCGCGCCACGCGTCGAGTCGACCCGCCCCGACGGCCAGGAGCTCGTCGACCGGAGCGCCCGCGTCGATTCCGGCGCGCACCGCGGCGTCGCCGGTGAGCAGGTCGACGGCCGGCACGTCGTCGACGAACTCGTACTTCTCGGTGCGCCATTGGAAGCCCGGGAATCGCCGACAGGCCCGCAGCGCCGCGAGGTAGACCCGATAGGGCGCGAAGACGGCGGCGTCGGTGACGTGCACCTGCACCCCCGCGCAGGTCGCCCCGGCGTGCTTCTGGAACATCGGCCGGAAGCTCATCGGCCGCGCCACGAAGCCGCCCCCGCCGTCGGCCTGCATCGCCGCCGCGAGCGCCGCGGCGTCGACCCAGGGCGCGCCGAAGACCTCGAAGGGCCGCGTGGTGCCGCGACCCTCGGACAGGTTGGTTCCTTCGAGGAGGCAGCCGCCCGGGTAGACCGTCGCCGTGTCGGCCGTGGGCATGTTGGGCGACGGCAGCACCCAGGGCAGCCCGGTGTCTTCCCAGCGCATCGCCCGCGACCAGCCCCGCATCGGGACCACCGTCACGTTGGCCAGCGCCTCCTCCCGCGCGCGCCACGCCACGATCTCGCCGATGGTCAGCCCGTGGCGCACCGGACAGGCCTCCAGGCCCACGAAGGAGCGCAGCTCGGGCCGCTGCGGTGAACCCTCGATGACCGCCCCGCCGAGGGGGTTGGGCCGGTCGCAGATCAGCACCTCGACGCCCCGCGCGGCGCAGGCCCGCGCCATCAGCACCGCCGTCCAGACGAAGGTGTAATAGCGGGCGCCGACGTCTTGCAGGTCGACGACCACCGCGTCGAGCCCGTCGAGCCACCCGGGCCGCGGGCTCAGCGACGAATACTCCGACCCGTAAAGCGAGTAGGCCCGCACCGCGCCGCCGACACCAACCGCGTCGCCGACGCCCTCCATGTCCTGGGCCTCGCCGCCGACGCCGTGCTCGGGGCCGAAGAGCGCCCGCACGTCGGCCCCGGCGCCCGCCAGCACGTCGCGCGCGTGCCGCAGCCCCGCCGTCACGCTCGCCGGGTGCGCGAGCAGT
>JAQBQI010000553.1 GCA_028287085.1 Myxococcaceae bacterium | reverse complement strand
GCTGCTCGTCGGCGACGGTGGGCAGCGCGCGGTAGACGACCGCGCTGCGCGAGGCGGTGGCGTAGCGGTAGGGGAGACCGGCGTCGAGGGCGGGCGCGCCCGGCAGGGCGGAGCGCATCGCGCGCGTGAGGTGGCGCGTGAGCACGAGCCCGCGGGAGGCGCAGACGTAGCCGTCGCCCTCGACCTGGTACCAGCCGGTGTCCTGGCGGTCGGCGCGCTCGGGGCAGCCCTCGTGGCCGAGCGGACCGGCGATGATGCGGGCCGTTCCGCCGGCGCGGAGGTAGCCGCGCCAGTCGTCGGCGATGCGGGGCTGGTAGTAGACCGCGACCATGGGCGCGAGCGCGGTGACGGTCTCGCCGGCGAAGCGCGACGGCGGCGCGTCGGCCGCGACGAAGGCGGGGCGGTCGGCGGCGAGCGCGACGCCCGCGTCCGCGGGAGGGAGGTCGAGAGGGACGGCGGGCGCGTCGGGGAGCGAGGCATCGACGACCGCGGTGACCGCGGGCGCGACGGGCGCGGGCGGCGGCGGGGGACGACCGGCGCAGGCGGCGAGCGGCGTGAGAATGGCGAGGTGGGACCAGCGGAGGCGCATCGAATCGCGGCGACTGGTGGACCACGCCGACGGGGGCGTCAAGCGCGGGGGCGCGACGGACGAGTGGCGCGTCATGGCATCCTGCGGCGCCGCGAATGACCAGCAGCGAACTCATCGGATACGTGGCCGCGAGCCTGACGACGGCGAGCTTCGTGCCGCAGGCGCGGCTCATCCACCGGACCCGCAACGTCAGCGGCGTCTCGCTCGGCATGTACAGCGCCTTCACCGTCGGCGTGGCGCTGTGGCTCGCGTACGGGCTGCTGCTGCGCGCGTGGCCCGTGGTGGCGGCCAACGGGGTCACGCTGGTGCTGGCGGTGTCGATCCTGGTGATGAAGCTGCGCTACGGCGAGGCGCGGGCGTAGGCGCGGCCGGCGGTCAGCGCACGTTGCCGAGGCGGTAGAGCCGGCCCATCGCGCCGAAGTCGACGAACTCCGCGACGAGCAGGTCGCCGTCGGCCGTGCGCGCGAAGCCGCCCGTCCGGCCGATGTGGTCGAGGAGCACCTCGCGGGTGCCGTCGGCGCGCTGGTGCAACACCCGCCCCGCGTGATCACCCAGGAACATCCCCCCCGCCCCGTCGGGCAGCAGCCCGTAGATGTTGGTGAGGTCGGAGGCGACGACGGTGGAGGTCCCCACGCTGCCGCCGCCCGGGGCGAAGCGGCGCACGGAGGCGGGGGGGCTCCACTCGGCGACGAAGAGGGCGCCGGCGGCGTCGACGAAGAGCCCTTCGGGGACGTTGAGCCCGGTGGCGTAGCGGGTGGCGGCGCGGGTCACCGGGTCGATGCGCACGACGCGCCCGGTGCCGAAGGGCCCGACGTTGTCGAAGGCCGACGCGAAGACCGCGCCCGCGGCGTCGACCGTGAGGTAGGTGACGTTGCCGAGGTCGCCCGCGAGCACGGTGAGCGCGCCGCTCGCGCGGTCGAGGCGCGCGACCGAGCGGCCGCCCTCGAGGCCGACGAGCAGCGCGCCGTCGGGCGCCTCGCGCAGGCCGATGGGCCCGTCGAGGCCGGAGGCGACCACCGTGAAGCGCGCGCCGTCGAGTCGCACGACGGTGCCGGCGCCCATCTCGGTGACGTAGATGCCGCCGTCGCGGGTGACCCACACGTCGCGCGGCGCCGCGAGGGGATCGCCCAGGATGACGCACGAGAGGCCCGCGGCGACGGTGACCTTGGGGCAGACGCGGGTGGGGCCGGTGTCGGTGATTCCGGCGTCGACGAGGCCGACGAGGACGACGTCGGCGGGCACCGCCGCGGGCATCGACGGGGTGGAGCAGGCCGCGAGCAGCGCGACAGCGAGGGCGAGCGGGCGCGGCGATGGTCGCGGTGGGGTCGTCACGGGAGGGGGGGGGTACCTCGGTGGGTTATATCTCGCCGGGCGCGCGGTGCTATCCGGCGGGGCCGGAAGAGACCTCACCCCCCAACCCCCTCCGGTCGCGTCGGCGCCGGGCGCGCGCGCGTCAGTAGGCCACGTAGGCGGGGCGCTCGCGCTCGACGAAGGCGCGCACCGCCGGCCGCTGCCACACGCGCTCGACGTACGCGCGCACCCGCTCGGGCACCGCGCCCCCGTTGATCATCAGCCGCTGCAGCATGAACGCGAGGTCGGCGTCGGCGATGCTCCAGTCCGACGCGATTTGCTCGCCGCCGTGCGCGAGCAAACGCGCCGCCACGTCGAGGAGCTTCGTCGCGGCCCGCGCGCCCGCCGGGCTCAGCACCTTGTCGGTGCGCTCGTAGAACATCGTCGCCGTCGAGCGCTCCTCGCGGATGGGCAGCGTGTCGTCGCTGCGGATCCACGACATCACCTGGCGCGCGCGGGCCCGCTCCTTCGGGTCGGCGGGGAGCACCCGCGGCGTCTCGGGGAAGGCGTCTTCCAGGTACTCGACGATGGCGCTCGACTCGGCCACGACGAAGTCGCCGTGGCGCAGCGCCGGCACCCGCGCCGTCACGCTGCCGGCCGCGTAGACGTCGGTGCGCTGCTCAGCCCGCTGGAGGGCGACGCTCACGGCGTCGTAGGCGAGGCCCTTCTCGCGCAGGGCGACGTCGCAGGTGAAGACGTAGGGGCTGATCCAGAAGTCGTCGCGGTAGAGGGTGAGCGCGTTCATGGCGCCCGACGGTATCGCCAACCGCCGGTGGTCGTCAGCGGGTTGAGGTAAGGTCGGCCGCGAAGCCGAACCAATGGTGCCCACTGCCATCGATCCGGAGCGCGGACGCCGCATGGTCGGCCTCGTGCTCTACGTGCTCGGCACCGTCCTCGGGGGCGTGCTGTTGCAAGCGGTGTTTCTCGTCCCGCCGCTCTTCGGCAACAACCCGATCACGGCGTACACCGCGATGGCCGCCGGGGCCGCGCTCGCCTTCCCCGCGGTGCTCGTCTACATGACCGTGCCCCGCCTGCTCGACCGGTACGACCCCGAGCCCGCCTGGGCCCTCGCCCTCGCCTTCACCTGGGGCGCCCTCGGGGCCTGCGGCTTCTCGGCGCCCATCAACTCGGTCGTCTCGGCGCTCGCGGGCGAGGCCGTCGGCGCCGCCGTCTGCGCGCCCCTCGTCGAGGAGTTCTTCAAGGGCCTGAGCCTCTTCGGGATCTTCTATTTCTGGCGCCGCGAGTTCGACGGCGTCATCGACGGGATCATCTACGCCACCTTCGCCGCCCTCGGCTTCGCCGCCGTCGAGAACGTCATCTACTACGCCCGCGCCGGCCACGGCAGCGTCGACCTCACCAGCATCTTCATCCTCCGCGGCGTGGTGACCCCGTGGGCCCACCCCCTGTTCACCTCGATGACCGGCATCGGCTTCGGCCTCTCGCGCGAGAGCACCAGCCCGTGGGCCCGCTGGCTCTACCCCCTCCTCGGCTACGGCGCCGCGGTGCTCCTCCACGCCATCTGGAACGGCGCCGCCGTCCTCTCGGCCGCCCTGGAGGTGCCGCTGGTGCTGTTCCTGCTGCCGCTGTGGTTCTTGTTCGTGGTGGGCTTCCTGGTGATGGTCTTCGCGCTGGTGCTCCGCCGCGGCCGCATCATCCGCGAGCACCTGCAGGACGAGGTGCTCATCGGCACCATCTCCCGCGACGAGCTCGCCCTCGTCGGCTCGGCCTTCGGCCAGTTCCGCGCGCGCTCCGGGCCGCAGGGCAAGCTCCGCGGCGAGCTCATCGCCGCCGCCGCGCGCCTCGCGCTCTCCAAGTGGCACGCCACGCGCGCCATGAAGGGCCAGATGCGCACCATCAGCTTCGACTTCATCGCCCCGCTGCGCGAGCGCATCCACCAGATCCGCGCCGAGCTCGCCCGGGGGGCGCGGTGAGCATCGCAACCCCATGAAGACCTGGCAGACCGTCGTCACCGCCGCCTTCGCCGTCACCACCGCCGCCTTCGCGCTCGCGTGCGGACCCGACGTCGAGCCCGACAACCGCCCCGACCTCTTCCGCGTCGCCGTCAACGGGCTCCCCGGCGGCTCGCTGCTCTCGGTCTACGGCGACCACCGCGTCGGGCGCGCCTGGCTCGCCGGCGGCTACGTCGGCGTCGACCCCGCGCGCCTCGGCACGCAGCCCGCCGGGCGCCTGCTCGAGTACGCCGCCCCCGGGCGCTTTCGCACCGTCTGCACCGCCGACGCCGTGCTCTGGTGGACCGCGCCCGTCGACGGCGCCCCGTGGGCCGCGGGCGAGCGCGGGCGCGTCGTGCGCTACCGCGAGGGCGCCGGCTGCGAGACCGTCGCCACAGGGCTCACCTTCCCCGAGGGCGAGCCCACCTTCTGGGGCTTTACCCAGGTGGGTAACGTCACCTGGTTCGTCGGCGGCTCGGCGCTGCCCACCGGCCCGAAGGGCGTGCTGGTGCGCTACGACGGAACGACCTTCACGCGGGTGGAGGTTCCCGCCGAGGCGCGCGACGTGAACCTCTACAAGGTCGCCGCGCGCGACGGAGACGTCGTGGTCGTGGGCGAGCGGGGCGTGGCCTTCCGCGTGGTCGCTGGCGTGGCGGGGCCGCTCGACCCGACGGGCATCGCGGGCTCGGACAACCGGCTCTTCACCGTGAGCTGCCGCGGGCAGTCGTGCTGGGCGGTCGGCGGGCAGAACACCGGCGTGGTGCTCCAGGGCGGCCCCAACGACCCCGCGACGGGCGGCTTCGCGTGGCAGCCGCGCGCCTTCACCGAGGCCCGCGGGTGGAACGGCGTGTGGTTCGCCGACGAGGCCAACACCTTCCTCGTCGGGGTGGGCGGGCAGACGATGCACACCAACGGGTTGCAGTCCTTCATGGCGCGCTCGCTCACGCCCGCGACGCTGCACGGCGTCGGCGGCTGGGTGCGCCCCGACGGGAGCAGCACCGTCGTGCTCGCGGTCGGCGGCGAGCTCGACACGGCCGACGCCACGCAGCGCGGGGTGATCCTGCTGCGCGGCGACGACAGCGCGAGCTTCACGGTCGACGGGGCGACCTTCGCTCCGTCGGGCGAGCTGCGCCGCTCGCTCGGCGGAACGGGCCAGTGACCGTGCGCCTCGTCGCGCGCACGCTGCGCCGCTACGAGGGCGCGCTGGGCCGGTCGGCGGGCGCGGTCGCGCGTCCCTCGACGGCGCGGGCGGGCGTGCTGCTGACGCTGGTCGACGACGAGGGTCACGTCGGCCAGGGGGAGGCCTCCCCGCTCGCGGGCCACTCGACCGAGACGCTGGCCGCGGCGACGCTGGCGCTGATCGACGTGGTGCCGCGGCTGGGCGAGGCCGACGACGACGTGGCCGCGACGGTGGGGCGCTTCGCGGCGCTGGCGACGCTCCCGTCGGCGCGGGGCGCGCTGGAGGTCGCGCTGCTCGACCTGTGGGCGCAGCGGCGGGGGGTATCGGTGGCGGCGCTGGCGGGGCGCGACGCGGAGACGGTGCCGTGCAACGCGCAGCCGGGGGCGCTGCTCGACGACGACGTCGAGGCGCGCTGCGCGGCGGCCGTGGCGCGCGGCTTCGCGGTGCTCAAGCTGAAGGCCGGGGCGGAGGACTTTACCCATGAGCGTAAAGTGCTGGCGGGCTTGCGGGCGCGCTTCCCGGCGGTGACGTGGCGGCTCGACGCGAACGGCGCGTGGAGCCTCGACGAGGCGCGGCGCCGGCTCGACGCGCTGGCGGGCCTCGGGGTGGAGTACGTCGAGCAGCCGTGCGCGGAGGTCTTCGCGCTGGGCGAGCGCGCGGTGCCGTGGGCGGCCGACGAGGCGCTGATCGACCCGGAGACGCGGCGGCGCTTCTTCGATGATCCCGAGGCGCGGCGGGGCTGCGCGGCGGTGGTGTTGAAGCCGATGGCGCTGGGCTGGCTCGACGCGCGCGCGGCGGCGCTCTCGGCGCGGGCGCTGGGGCTCGGGGTGGTGGTGACGCACCAGCTCGACGGACCCGTGGCGCTGGCGGCGGCCTGCGAGCTGGCGCGCTCGATCGACGGAGCATGGGCGGCGGGGCTCGACCGCCACGCGGGGCTCGACGCGTGGCCCGCCGCGACGGTGGCGCAGGCGCAGGGTCCGCGCGTGGTGCGGGCGTCCGGCGCGGGCCTCGGGCTGGAGCGAATCGACCGGTGAGCGCGGCGTCGCCCTTCGGGGACCTCTCCCGCGGCGGCTCGAACGACGTCGCCCTCATCGCCGACGACCGCCAACTGACCTTCGCGGAGCTGGGCCAGCTCGGCGGAAACTTCATCGCGGCGCTCGCGGCGTCGGGCGTGCGCCGGGGCGACCGCGTGGCGCTGCGCGGGAGCAGCCGCGCCGAGACGGTCGTGGCGCTGCTGGCGATGGCGCAGGCCGGCGTGGTGGCGGTGCTGGTGCACCCGCGGCTGACGGCGTCCGAGGCGGCGGGGCTCATCGACGACGCGGAGGTCGCGCGCGCGCTCGACGACGCCGCGGTCGACGCGCTCTTACGGGATGGGGTAAAGCGCCCGTGGCCCGCGCTGCCCGCGCCGGTGCTGGGCGACCCCCTGGCGATGATCTACACCTCGGGCACCTCGGGGCGGGCGAAGGCGGCGGTGCTCACGCACGGGAGCTTCGCCCACAGCGCGGAGGCCAACTGGCGGCACCTCGGGCGGCGCGCCGACGACCGCTGGGTGGCCTCGCTGCCGCTGGCGCACGTCGGGGGATTGTCGGTGCTGACGCGCTGCCTCGCGGCGGGGCGCCCGGTGGCGCTGCTCCCGCGCTTCGACGCCGCCGCGGTGCTCGCCGCGGTGCGCGCCGGGGGGACGATCGTGTCGGTGGTTCCGACGATGCTGCGGGCGCTGCTGGAGGTGGACCGAGACAACGCCCTGGCCGGCGCCCGCGCG
>JAQBQI010000526.1 GCA_028287085.1 Myxococcaceae bacterium | reverse complement strand
GAGCAGCGGGTACAGGTGCAGCCGCGAGATGAGCGTGACGATGTTGGTGCGCGACCCGTAGACCTGCGACAGGCGGTTGTCGATCGAGCGCTGCACCTCCTCGGCGCCGGGGCCGTTGCCGTCGCTGCGCTCCTGCTCCACCACCTGGAAGCGCGCCTCGGAGCGGTAGGTGCGCGGGCGCGTGATCACCCACGCCATGCCCGCGAGCATGATGACGGCGAACACCGCGGTGCCCCGCAGCCAGTACCGCAGGCCGCGGCGCGCGAGCGCGCCGTAATTGGCCAGCAGGTCTTTGAGCGAGAGCGGCTGGTCTTCCTTCTCTCCCATGGTCATGGGTTGGATTCTCCCTGAGGTGCGGCGCCCCGGTCGACCGCCCCGTCGCCGGATGGCGGGGGGACGGGGGCGACCGGCGCGTTGCCGTGGTTGACCGGCGTGGTCGAGCGTTGGGTGCCCCCGTGGGTCGAGGGCTGGGTGGCGTTTCTGGGGCGCGGGGCGCCGGGCGTCACCGGGGCCTCGGGGTCGACCGGCGCGTTCGGGTCGTCGCCCGTCGTCGGCGCGAGCCAGCCCGAGCCGGCCTCGCCCGATGGGGTCCCGGGGTCGGGGCTCGCGAGGTCGAAGGGGTCGGCCGTGAGCGCGGCGTCGTCGCCGCCCGACACGCCCGGCGTCGTCGGCGCGTTGCCCGCGGCGCGCGCGTCCTGGAGGGCCTCGAGCTCCTCGTAGGGGATGAGCGGCTCGGTGACGCCGTCGTCCTCGCTGCCGAGCGCGAAGGTGACGCCCACCATGCCGACGTGCCGCACGATCTCGGTGATCACCCCGGGGATGACCGCGTCGATGTCGGAATACAGGAAGTTGTAACGCGCGAAGAACGAGAGCTGCCGGCCGATGATGAAGCGCGCGCCGGCGAGGGCCGAGAGGTTCACCGAGGCGACCTCGCGGGTGGCGCCGCGGCGCGCGCCCGGGGTGGTGTCGGCGTTCTCGGAGGTGCCGTAGTCGACGGTGACGTCGGCGGTGAAGGAGACGACCCCTTCGCCCGGGCGCCACAGGGCCGAGAGGTTGCCGCCCCAGACGCGGCCGGTGCCGCCGGCGACGACGTCGCTGGTGGCGCAGAGGCCGCCCGCGGGCACCGGGCGGGCGCAGTTGGTGGTGCCGATGATGGCGTACTCGTAGCGGGTGCCGACGCCGAAGGTGAAGTGCTCCTCGGGCAGCACGAAGGACAGCGCGACGTTGGCGTAGGGGCCGACGAAGAACTTCGAGACGTCGTTCTGGTCGGCGAGGGAGTCGACGCCGCCGAGCACGGTGAGCGTGGTGTGCTCGCCGAAGAAGTGGCGCAGCCCCGCGTAGCCGAGGATGCGCGGCACCCAGTTGGCGTAGCCGTCGATGAGGAAGTACTCGCCGCGCGCGGCGGCGATGCCGACGTTGTTGTCGTCGAAGTCGTGGGCGGCCTCGAGGGCCGACACGAAGGTCAGCATGTTGTTGCGCGCGAGGCCGACGGGGATGTCGACCGCGTGGCGCCCGAGCACGCCGCCGAGGAGCGAGCCGCGCCAGGTCTCGCCGAAGTTGTGCTGCCCGCGCAGCTGCGCGGGGTACTCCCCGAATATGCCGCGCTGAAACGACAGGAAGGGGCTGCCCCCGCGCCCGAGGAGCAGCGACGACTGCCCGAGCGAGTAGCTCGCGTCGCCCTCGACGAGCCAGTCGTCGCTGGGCTCGATGTGCAGGGCGTAGCGGGTCAGCGAGACGAAGTCGCCCTCGTCGAAGCTGCGGCCCTCGCCCTGGGTGAAATAGTACTCGCCGCGCGTGCGCAGGAGCTGACGCACCGTCTCGGAGCGGTGCCCGAGCTGGAGGTCGACCGCGCCGCGCGTGAGCAGGCCGTCGCCGTACGACAGCGTGCTCTGGTTGAGCACGGTGGAGTCGTAGCCCCCCGCGAGCTCGACCCCCGCCGCGGCGGCCAACTGCATCGGAACGGCCACCACCAGGGCCAGCGTTGAGGCAACCATCGTGGGTCCGAAACGTTCCTTCCGTGCGGTGTTTCCAGCACCCGCCGTGGCCGGGCGATATGGCATGATGCTGCGCGCGTGTCGAGCATTGGTCCCGCCGCGCAGGAGTGATCGCCCACGATGAACCGCCTCCTCCAGGGTGCCCTGGCCCTGATGCTGACCGGGCTCGGCGTCGTCTCCTACAAGGCCTGGCGCTACCGCAGCGACGCCCGCACCTGGCACGACCGGTGGTTCGCGCTGCACAGCGACCCGGCGCACCGGGTGCGCTACCGCGCCGAGAACGAGCGCCTGCGCAACGAGGGGGTCGTCGCCGGGAGGGTCGTCTTCCTCGGCGCCAGCATCACCGACCAGCTCGACCTCGCGGGGGAGTTTCCCGGCGTGCCCTTCGTCAACCGCGGCGACAGCGGGCAGCTCGTCTGGCAGCAGTACCTGCGGCTCGAGCCCGACGCCCTCGAGCTGCGGCCCGAGATGGTCGTCATCAAGATGTGCGCGATCAACCTGCTGCCCGACGCGCCGCCCTTCGAGGAGACGCAGTTCTACTACGCGCAGATGGCCGAGCAGATCCGCGCGCGCCACGTGAAGCTGGTCTTCGCCACGACCGTGCCCGTCTCCCGCGCGTGGGACCGCGCCGAGGCCGACGGCACCGCGACCCCGAAGATCCGGCGCTTCAACGAGTGGGTGCGCGACCAGGCGCGCATGCGCCGCGACATGATCATCGACTACGCCTCGGTGCTCTCCGACGACGAGGGCTACCTGCCCGACGCCCTCACCGACGACGGGCTGCACCCCAACCGGGCGGGCCGCCAGCGCATGATCGGTCTCATTCGCGCGGTGCTGCTCGAGGGCCGCGGCGGCATGCGCCCCGAGGGGCCCGTTCCCCCCGGCGCCATTCCCGCGCCCGACGC
>JAQBQI010000470.1 GCA_028287085.1 Myxococcaceae bacterium | reverse complement strand
GGTGGCGTCGCCCCGAGCGCCTGCTGTACGCCCCGGCGCCCGCCGCGCCCGTCGGGCCCGCCGCGGCGGCCGTCGCCGACTGCCTCGCGTAGCGCTACGGCGCCTTGTCGCGCTCCTTCGCCTTGTGCTCCTCGGCCGCGGTGGCGCCGCGCGTCGCCAGGGCGATCTCCCCCAGCGGAAACTTCGGCGTGCGGTCGGCGTAGAGCAGGCCGTTCGCCTCCTGGTAGGTGTCGGCGAACTGCGTGTAGCAGAAGCCCGCGAAGAGCTCGACGCCCCGCACCGCCTCGAGCAGGGCGCGGTAGAGGCGCCGGAGGTCGTCGGCGTCGCGGGCGACCGAGTAGCCCCAGGTGGTCTGCGTCTCGCGGGCGAGCGCGATGCCGCCGAACTCGGAGAGCACCACGGGCTGGTCGCGGTCGACCTGGTGCAGCAGCACGAGCTGGCGGCCGCCGGGGCGCTCGCGCTTCAGGAGGCGCGGCAGGTCGTCGTAGGAGGCGTAGCGGCGCGCGATCTTCGCGGGGTTGGCGTCGTAGTCGTGGATGCCGATGACGTCGGTCGCGACGCTCTCCCAGCCGTCGTTGCCCACCACCGGGCGGGTCGGGTCGAGGGTGCGGGTGAGGTGGTAGAGGGCCTGCACGTAGTCGCGCTCGCGCGGGCTGTCGACGAGGTTGGGCACGCCCCACGACTCGTTGAAGGGCACCCACGCCACGAGGCAGGGGTGGCTCGCGTCGCGGCGCAGCGCCTCCATCCACTCGCGCGTGAGGGCCTCGACGCTGTGCCGGGTGAAGCGGTAGGCGCTGGGCATCTCGCCCCACACCAGCAGCCCGAGGCGGTCGGCCCAGTAGAGGTAGCGCGGGTCTTCGATCTTCTGGTGCTTGCGCACGCCGTTGAAGCCCATGGCGCGGGCGAGCTCGACGTCGCGGCGCAGGGCGTCGTCGTCGGGCGCGGTGAGCCCCGTGCCGGGCCAGTAGCCCTGGTCGAGCACGAGGCGCAGCGGGTAGGGCCGGCCGTTGAGCACGAAGCGGTCGCCCTGCGCGACCAGCGAGCGCAGCGCCGTGTAGCTCGCGACCGTGTCGAGGGTGAGGCCCGCCTCGTCGAGCAGCACGATGTCGGCCTCGATGAGCTTCGGCGACTCCGGGCTCCAGAGCAGCTCGTTGCGGAAGTCGTCGATGCCCGGGTCGGAGAGCGCGATGCGCCGGTGCGCCTCGCCCGCCACCACGAGGTACTGGTCGTTCGCCAGCACGATGTCGTCGACGCGCAGGCGCACGCCGACCTTCAGGCGGCGCGTCGGGTCGCCCGCCACCCGCAGCTCGAGGCCGATCTCCCAGCGCTCCAGCGTCGCCGTCCAGACGAGCTCGGCGATGCGCACGGCGGGGACGCGCTCGAGCCACACCGTCTGCCAGATGCCCGTGGTGCGCGGGTACCAGATGGAGTGCGGTTCGAGCTGCCAGTCCTGCTTGCCGCGCGGCTTGCAGAGGTCGGCCGGGTCGTCGAAGGCGCGCACGACGATCTCGTCGAGCTCGGTCAGCGAGAGCAGGTCGGTCACGTCGATCTCGAAGGGCGTGTAGCCGCCGACGTGGGTCGCCGCGAGGGTGCCGTTGACCCACACCGTGGCGCGGTGGTCGACGGCCCCGAAGTGCAGGATCAGCCGCTCCTCCTCGCCGGGCGTGACGTCGGGCTCGAAGGTGCGGCGGTACCAGCAGGCCTTGAAGTGGCTGCGGTCGTTCACCCCGCTGCGCTCGGTCTCCGGGGCGAAGGGCACCTCGATGGTGTGGGCCCAGGTCACGTCCTCGGGCTTCTGCCAGGCGGCCGTCGGATCGAGCGCGAAGTCCCACGGGCCGTTGAGGGAGATCCAGTGCCGGCGGCGGAGCTGCGGGCGGGGGTAGGCGTGGCGGTCGCCGCGGTCGGTGCTGGACTCGGGCGCGACCGAGTTGGCCACGCCGATCTGGCTGAGGTGTCGACGGTTCATGGGGTGTTCCTACGGTGAAGGAAGCGGTACTCGGTGGTCTGCCGGTACGGCTCGCCCGGTCGCAGCGTGGCCGACGGAAACTCCGGGCGGTTGGGCGAGTCGGGGAAGCGCTGGGCCTCCAGGCAGATGCCGGCGTAGCGGGGGTAGCGGCGGCCGCCCTTGCCCGCGAGCGACCCGTCGAGGCGGTTGCCCGCGTAGACCTGCAGGCCCGGCTCGGTGGTGTGCACCACCATCGCGCGCCCCGAGGCCGGGTCGGTCAGCGTCGCGACCCGGCGGAGCTCGCCCGACGGCCCGTCGAGCGCCCAGCAGTGGTCGTAGCCGCGCCCCGCCCGCAGCTGCGCGTCGTCGGCGCCGAGGCGGGCGCCCACGGCGGTCGGCGCGAGGAAGTCCATCGGCGTGCCCTCGACCGGGAGAGTGCCGCCGAGGGGGATGCCCGTCGGGTCGATGGGCACGAAGCGCGGCGCGGCGAGCGCGAGCTCGTGGGCGAGCACGTCGCCCGCGCCGGCGAGGTTGAAGTACGAGTGGTGCGTGAGGTTGACGATCGTCGCGGCGTCGGTCGTCGCCTCGTAGTCGAGGCGCAGCGCGTCGTCGTCGGTGAGCGTGTACGTGAGCGCGACCGAGAGCGCGCCGGGGTAGCCCTCTTCGCCGTCGGGGCTCTCCAGCGTGAGCCGCAGCGAGCCGCCGTCGGGGTCCGCCGCGCCGGCGCCCCACACGCGGCGGTGGAAGCCCCGCGGCCCGCCGTGCAGGTGGTTGGGCGGGTCGTTGCGCGCGAGGGCGTACTCGCGGCCGTCGAGCGAGAAGCGCCCGCCCGCGATGCGGTTGGCGTAGCGGCCCACCGTCGACCCGAAATAGGGGTGCTCGCGGGTGTACGGGTCGAGCGCGTCGAAGCCGAGCACCACGTCGTCGAGGCGGCCGTCGCGGTCGGGCACCCACAGCCCGAGGAGCGTGGCGCCGTAGTCGGTCACCTGCGCGGCGCTGCCGCGGGCGTTGGTCAGGGTGAAGCGCCGCACCGCCGCGCCGTCGGCGGCGACGCCGAAGGCCTCCGCGCGCACCGTCACGCGGCCTCCC
>JAQBQI010000468.1 GCA_028287085.1 Myxococcaceae bacterium | reverse complement strand
GCGTCGGGGCCTCGCACCTCGGCGCGCCGCTCACGGTCGCCGAGCGCACCCCGCTCGCGAGCATCCTCGCCACGCCCGCGCGCTACGCCGGCCAGACGGTGCGCCTCGAGGGCACCGTGTCGGCGGTCTGCCAGGCCGCCGGCTGCTGGATGCAGCTCGCCGAGAACGACGCCCGCGTGCACATCAAGATGCACGGGCACTCGTTCTTCATTCCGCGCACCGCGGCGGGGCGGCACGCGCGGGTGCAGGGCACGGTCATCTCGGGCAACCCCAACGGGCACTGCGAGCAGGAGGCCGCCGAGGCCACCGGGCAGGTGGCGCGCCTCGAGCTCGACGCGACCGGCGTCGAGCTCGACTGACCCGACCCCCGCCTTCGGGGTGGTGATCGGCCGCGCGCGGCGCGATGCTCGGCGCGTGCAGAACCACCCCCGGCGGGACGACGCGCGGACCCCCCACCATGTCGGCTGAGGCCGAGCAGCGACGCCTCGACGCGGGCTCCCGCCGCGAGGTCAACTGGCAGCGCTGGGGCCCCTACCTGGCCGAGCGCCAGTGGGGCACCGTGCGCGAGGACTACTCCGCCACCGGCGAGTGCTGGACCTACCTCCCCCACGACCACGCCCACAGCCGCGCCTACCGCTGGGGCGAAGACGGCATCTTCGGGCTCACCGACCGCGAGTGTCGCCTCTGCTTCGCGCTCGCCCTCTGGAACGGCCGCGACCCCATCCTCAAGGAGCGCCTCTTCGGCCTGAGCGGCCCGGAGGGCAACCACGGCGAGGACGTCAAGGAACTCTACTACTACCTCGATGCGACCCCGACGGCCTCGTACCTGAAGGGGCTCTACAAGTACCCCCAGGCGGAGTTTCCGTACGCGGCGCTGGTGGCCGAAGGGGCGCGACGCACCCAGGCCGACCCGGAGTTCGACCTCGAAGACACCGGCCTCTTCGACGACGGCCGCTACTTCGATGTCACCATCGAGTACGCGAAGGCGAGCGCCGAAGACATCCTGGTGCGGATCACCTGCGCCAACCGCGGTCCCGACGCGGCCACGCTGCACCTGCTGCCGACGCTCTGGCAGCGCAACACCTGGTCGTGGGGCCGCCAGGGCGAAGGCTATTGGGACAAGGGGCGCATCGCCTGCCACGGCGCGGACACCCTCGTCGCCGAGCACCCCTCGCTCGGCCGCTACCGCCTCGCCTGCGAGCCCGTCGGGCCGGAGCCCACGCGCTTCCTCTTCACCGACAACGACACCAACTGCGAGCGCCTCTTCGGCGCGCGCAACGCGTCCCCCTTCGTGAAGGACGGCTTCCACCGCCGCGTGGTCGACGGCGACGAAGGGGCGGTGAACCCCGCGGGCTACGGCACCCGCGCCGCCGCGTGGCACACGCTGGAGGTCGCCGCGGGCGCCGAGGTGGTCGTGCGGCTGCGCCTCACGGCCGAGGGCGAGGCCACGGCGGTACCCTTCGGCGAGGCCTTCGACGCGGTCTTCGCGGCGCGCATCGCGGAGGCCGACGCCTTCTTCGCCGCCCGCCGCAGCGCCGCGCTCAGCGACGAGGAGCGGCGCGTCGTGCGGCAGGCCGACGCGGGGCTGCTCTGGTCGAAGCAGTTCTATCACTTCGTGGTCGAGCACTGGCTCGACGGCGACCCCGCGCAGCCCGCGCCCCCGCCCGAGCGGCGCGCGGGGCGCAACGCGGGCTGGTCGCACCTCTACGCGCGCGACGTGCTGTCGATGCCCGACAAGTGGGAGTACCCGTGGTTCGCGGCCTGGGACACGGCCTTCCACTGCGTGGCGATGGCGCGCGTCGACGCCGACTTCGCGAAGCGCCAGGTGCTGCTGCTCTGCCGCGAGTGGTACATGCACCCCAACGGGCAGCTGCCGGCCTACGAGTTCGCCTTCGGCGACGTGAACCCCCCCGTGCACGCGTGGGCCGCGTGGCGCGTCTACCGCCTCGCCCGCGAGAGCGGCCAGGGGCGCGACGCCGCCTTCCTCGAGAGCGCCTTCCAGAAGTGCCTCGTGAACTTCACCTGGTGGGTCAACCGCAAGGACGTCGAGGGCAACAACCTCTTCGCGGGCGGCTTCCTCGGGCTCGACAACGTCGGCGTGTTCGACCGCTCCAAGCCCCTCCCCGGCGGCGGCCGGCTCGACCAGGCCGACGGCACCGCGTGGATGGCCTTCTACTGCACCACCATGCTCGCGATGGCGCTCGAGCTCGCGCGCACCAACGGCGCCTACGCCGACATCGCGTCGAAGTTCTTCGAGCACTTCGTCGCCATCGCGCGGGCCATGAACCGCCTCGGCGGCACCGGCCTCTGGGACGAGCGCGACGGCTTCTACTACGACCTCGCCCACGTCTCGGGGCAGACCTTCCCGATGCGCGTGCGCTCGGTCGTCGGGCTCATCCCCCTCTTCGCCGCGGAGTCCATCGAGGAGGAGCACCTCCAGCACCTGCCCCTCTTCAAGAAGCGCCTCCAGTGGTTCGTCGACAACAAGCCCGAGATCGCCGAGCACGTCTCCTTCGCCGCCATCGGGCGCGGCGACGAGCACCGGATCCTGTCGATCCCGACGCGCGAGCAGCTCGCCCGGGTGCTGCGCTACGTGCTCGACGAGAACGAGTTTCTCTCGCCCTACGGGGTGCGCTCGCTCTCGCGCGTGCACGGCGAGCACCCCTACGTGCTCGACCTCGCGGGCGTGCGCCACGAGGTGCGCTACGCGCCCGCGGAGTCCGACACGGGGATGTTCGGCGGCAACTCCAACTGGCGCGGGCCGGTGTGGATGCCGATCAACTACCTCCTCATCGAGGCCCTCAAGCGGCACCACCATTTCTACGGCGACACCTTCACCGTCGAGTGCCCCGTCGGCTCGGGGAAGATGGTCACGCTGCTC
The DNA here is from genome assembly GCA_028287085.1 of Myxococcaceae bacterium. Taxonomy (GTDB): domain Bacteria; phylum Myxococcota_A; class Polyangia; order Polyangiales; genus SCUS01. The sequence continues at coordinate 8,071 of JAQBQI010000468.1, read as the reverse complement.
GGCGCCGCCGAGGAGATCGAGCGCCGCATCGCGCGGCTCTTCCTCCCCGACGCCCACGGCCGGCGGCCCTGCCACGGCGACGACCCGCGCTACTCGGGCAGCCCCCACTTCCGCGGGCTCGTGCTCTTCCACGAGTACTTCCACGGCGACACCGGCCGCGGCCTCGGCGCCAGCCACCAGACCGGGTGGACCGCCCTCGCCGCCAACGTCATCGAGCGCGTCGCCGAGTGCCGCGCGCGCGACCGCTGACCTACGCCGACGGCATCACGTGCCGCCGCGGGTCGCCCCTGCCGGGCGTCGCGGGCACCCACAAGCGCACCCCGCCGACCATCGCGTTGTCGTTGCTGCCGAGGCGCACGTCGGGCGGCAGGCCCTTGAGCTTCTTGGTCTGCCCGCCGCCCAGCACCACGTAGTCGACCTGCAGCGCGTGGTGGAAGAGCGCCACCACCGCCTCGACGTGGTGTTGCCACTTCTTGCGCCCGAGGCGCTCCAGGCCGCGCAGCCCCACGTAGTCTTCGTACGTGCGGCCCTTGCGGTACGGCAGGTGCGCGAGCTCGAGCGGCTCCAGCACCCCTTCGGCGACGAGCGCCGATCCGAGGCCCGTGCCGAGCCCGAGGAAGAGCATGCGCCCGCCCTCGTAGCTGCCGAGGGCCTGCATGGCGGCGTCGTTGATGAGCTTCACGGGCTTGCCGAAGGCGTCGGCGTAGTCGAAGCGCACCCAGCCCCCGCCGAGGTTGACGGGCTCGTGGCCCGGGCGCCCGCTCACCACGGGGCCGGGGTACCCGATGGCCACGGCGTCGAAGGGCCAGGTGACGGCGGCCTTCACCGCGGTGGCCATCTGCGACGCCGTGAAGCCCGCGCCCGACGGGATCTTCAGCGGGGTCAGGTGGCCGCTGCCGCCGACCTTGATGTTCGTGCCGCCGACGTCGATGACGAGGACGTTCATGTCGGGGTGTTCCATCCGCCGACCTCGGCCACGAGTCGGTCGGCCTCGACCGGGCCCCAGGTGCCCGTCTCGTATTGGTACACGGGCCCCGGCGAGCGCAGCACGGGCTCGACGATGGCCCACGCGGCCTCGACGACGTCCTGCCGCGCGAAGAGCGTCGCCTCGCCCACCATGGCGTCGCCGAGCAGGCGCTCGTACGCGTCCATCCGGCCGCCGACGCCCTGCGCCGGCTCGGCGGCCATCGCGAGCTCGACGCGATCGCCCACCATCTCCTCGCCGTGGCGCTTCACGCGCGCCCCGACGGCGATGGTCACCTCCGGGCTCAGCCGGAAGCGCACCGTGTTGCCCATCGGCGGCGCGGCCTCGTTGAAGACCACCTGCGGCGGGTTCTTCAGCTCGACGGTGACCTCGGTGCAGTCGGTCGCGAGCCCCTTGCCCGCGCGCACGTAGAAGGGCACCCCCTCCCAGCGCCACGAGTCGACGAAGAGCTGGAGCACCGCGTAGGTCGGCACCGTCGAGTCGGCCGCGACCCCGGGCTCGTCGCGGTAGCCCTTGAACTGCCCGAGCACGACGTGGTCGGCCGCCATCGGGCGCACCGTGCGCAGCACCTTGGCCTGCTCGTCGCGGATCGCCTCGGCGTAGGTCGACGAGGGCGCCTCCATCGTCAGGTAGCTCACGATCTGGAGCAGGTGGTTCTGCATCACGTCGCGGATCACCCCGGTCTCCTCGTAGAACTTCCCGCGGCCCTTCACGCCGAAGCTCTCGGCCATGGTGATCTGCACGTTCTCGACGTGGTGGCGGTTCCAGACGGGCTCGAGGAAGGCGTTGGCGAAGCGGAAATACAGGATGTTCTGCACCGCCTCCTTCCCGAGGTAGTGGTCGATGCGGAAGATCGACGACTCGGGGAAGACGTTGCGCAGGGTGTCGTTGAGGCTGCGCGCCGAGGCGAGGTCGCGGCCGAAGGGCTTCTCCACGATGACCCGGCCGTTCTCGGCGCAGCCCGCCGCCGCGAGGTTCTCCACCACCAGCGGAAACATGCTCGGCGGGATGGCGAGGTAGTGCGCCGGGCGCTTCGCGTCGCCCATGGCCTCGCGCAGTCTCGCGAAGGTGTTCGGGTCGGCGTAGTCGCCGTCGACGTAGCGCAGCAGCGCGACGAGCTTGGGGAAGACCTCCGGGTCGAGGCCGCCGTGCTGCGTCACGCTGTCGCGGGCGCGCTCGACGAACTGCGCGAGGTCCCACCCCGATTTCGCGACGCCGATGACGGGCACGTCGAGGCGCCCCCGGCGCACGAGCGACTGGAGCGCGGGGAAGATCTTCTTGAACGCGAGGTCGCCCGTCGCCCCGAAGAAGATGAGGGCGTCCGAGCGGGGCTTCTCACTCACGGCGAATACTCCGGTGTGTATGTGGGGGGAGGCGCCGCGCGCGGAGGTTTCGCGCGCGGGGGAATCAGGCCTTGATGTCGCGCTTGACGTGCAGTTCGGCAAGCTGGGCGTCGGAGACCGCGTTGGGGGCGTCGGTCATGAGGTCGGTCGCGCGCTGGGTCTTCGGGAAGGCCACCACGTCGCGGATGCTCTCGGCGCCCGAGAACAGCATCACGACGCGGTCCCACCCGATGGCGATGCCGCCGTGGGGGGGCGCGCCGTACTTGAGCGCGTCGAGCAGGAAGCCGAACTTCGCCCGCGCGTCGTCGTCGGCGATGCCGAGGGCGCGGAAGACCTTGGCCTGCACCTCGGGGTCGTGGAGGCGCACCGAGCCGCCGGCGATCTCGAAGCCGTTGAGCACGAGGTCGTAGCGGTGACAGAGCACCTTGCCCTGGTCGCTCTCGAGGAACTGCACGCAGTCGTCGTGGGGGCGCGTGAAGGCGTGGTGCGCGGCCGCCCAGTGGCCGGTGTCCTCGTCGAACTCGAAGAGGGGCGGGTCGACGACCCAGAGGAAGTTCCAGTCGTTGTTGGTGCCGTACTCGGGGATGAGCTTGAGCTTGCGCCCCAGGTGCAGCCGCAGGTTGGCCATGACGGTGTGCACCATCGAGGTCGCCCCGAACTGGAACAGCAGCAGGTCGCCCGGCTTCGCGCCGGTGGCCTCGTTGACCGCCGCGCGAAACTCCGGCGTGACGGTCTTGGCCATGGCCGACTGGGTCCACGCGCCGTCGTCGGCGACGCGGGCGCGGGCGAGGCCGCTGGCGCCCATGCCCTTGCAGAACTCCTCCAGCTTGTCGACGTCGGCGCGCGAGAGCGTGGCGCTCGCGGGCACCACCATCGCCTTCACGATGCGCCGCGGGACCTCCCGCCGGTCGTCGCCCGAGATGTATCCCTCGGCGACCTCGGCGAGCATCGGCACGCCGCCGCCCTTGTGCTCGATGACGAGCCCGGTGAGGTCGGTGTGGGCCATGCCGAAGCGGAGGTCGGGCTTGTCGTTGCCGTACTTCTCCATCGACTCGGCGAAGCGCATGCGCGGGAAGCGCCCCTCGGGGTAGCGGTCGCGCAGGTCGGTGCCGAAGACGGTCTTCCACACGGCGAAGAGCAGGCCCTCGACGATGGTGAAGATGTCCTCCTGCGTGACGAAGGACATCTCGATGTCCACCTGGGTGAACTCGGGCTGCCGGTCGATGCGGAGGTCCTCGTCGCGGAAGCAGCGGGTGATCTGGAAGTACCGATCGAAGCCCGCGACCATGTAGAGCTGCTTGAAGAGCTGCGGGCTCTCGGCGAGCGCGTAGAACTTCCCCGGGTGGATGCGCGAGGGCACCAGGAAGTTGCGCGCGCCGCCGGGCGTGTACTTCACCAGCACCGGCGTCTCGAGCTCGAGGAAGCCGTTCTCGTCGAGGAAGCGCCGGGCGGTCTGGTTCATCTTCGAGCGCGTGCGCAGCACCCGCTGGAGCTTCGGCCGCCGCAGGTCGATGTACCGGAACGCCAGCCGCTTCTCCTCGGCGGTGTTGACGTCGTCGGCGATCTCGAAGGGCGGCGTCTCGGCCTTGTTGAACACGAAGGCCTCGTGCACGAGCACCTCGACCTCGCCCGTCGCCATCGACGCGTTGTGCATCGAGACGTCCTTGCCGAGCTTCTTCGAGAACTGCATCCCGCGGTCGCGCACGACGCCGCGGATGCCGACGACCCACTCGCCCTTCATGGTCGCCGCGAGGGCGGTCGCCTCGGGGTGCGCCTCGGGGTCGAACACGAGCTGGGTGATGCCGTCGCGGTCGCGGAGGTCGACGAAGCGGAAGGCCCCGAAGTCGCGGGAGACCTGCACCCAACCGAACAGCACGACCTCGCTGCCGATGTCCGTCGCGCGGATTCCTCCGCACGAATGCGTACGCTTCAACTCGTCGATGAACCTGGCCACGACCGCTCTCCTTCAGTGCCGCCAACGCCGCGAAACGCGGCGGGCGCGGCACCATACACCAATCACCCGAGCGTCGAGTCGCCCAGGGTGAGCACCGGCCCGGCGAGCGGCAGGTCGAGCGTGAAGCGCGTGCCCGCGGGCCCCGTGTCGACGGCCATGGTGCCCTGGTGCTCGGTCACGATGCGGTACGCGATGGCGAGCCCGAGGCCCGTGCCGCCGCGGCCCTGGCGGGTCGTCACGTAGGGCTCGTAGAGCCGCGCCATCACGGTCTCGTCGATGCCGCCGCCGTTGTCCTCGACGACCACCCGCAGCGCGCGCTCGCCGGGGTACTCGGCCGCGACGCGCACCCACGCGGGTCCGCGCGACGGGTCGTTCGCGGCGCGCTCTTCGGCCGCGAAGACGGCGTTGCCGACGAGGTTGAGCAGCACTTGCGTGAGCTGGTCGCGGTCGGCGCGCAGCGGGGGCAGGTCGGCCGGAGCTTCGCAGCGCACGGCGGCCGACGAGCCCCGGTGGAGCTCGACCGCGTGGCGCAGGAGCTCGCCCACGTCGACGGGCTCGGGGCGGGGACGGGGCATGCGCGCGAACTGCGAGAATGCGTCGAGCAGGCGGCGCAGGCGCTCGACCTCTTCGAGCACGATGGCGGTCTCCTCGTCGAACATCTCCTCGAAGAGGGCGGGGTCGCGCGTGCGGGCCTTGCGCAGGCTCTCGACCGCGAGGCGGATGGGCGTGAGCGGGTTCTTGATCTCGTGGGCCATCTGGCGCGCGATGTCGCGCCACGCGGCGAGGCGCTCGGCGCGGCGCGAGCGCTTCTCGGCGACGGCGAGCGCGTCGGTCATGCGGTTGAAGGCCGCGACGAGGCGCCGGGCCTCGGGGTCGCCGGTGGCGTCGGGGCTGACGTGCACGCCGCGCTCGCCGTGGGCGACGCGCTCGGCCGCCTCGGCGAAGGGCGCGAGCGCCGAGGGCCGCGGGCGGAAGAGCACCCACGCGAGCGCGAGCACGCAGGCGAGCGAACCCGCCGCGACGGGGGCGACGTAGCCGCGCTCGAGCACCGCGAGGAAGGTGGCCCCGAGGGCCTGGAGGGTCGCGATGACCAGCGCGACGACGCGCCCGCGCGGGGTCACTTCTTGTAGAGGACTTCGAGGATGGCGGTGCGCCGCGAGGCGTGCTCGTCGAAGGTGACGACCTCGTCGTTGGCGAGCGACTCGTGGCCGTGGGCGCGGGCGTAGATGTAGTCGTGGCCCGGGTCGGGCTCGGGCTTGTTCCAGCAGACCTTGAGCGCGAGCTCGGGCACGCCCAGCGCGAGGTCTTCGAGGATCATGTACCCGCGGTCGGCGGTGTTGTTGTGGTGGTAGTAGGCGCCGCGCAAGGACGAGTAGTTCATGCTCTTGAGCGCGCCGTTGTGGCGGGTGAACTTCTTGCCCTTCTCGTCGACCGAGGTGTTCTCGCCGGAGTCGGGCCAGCAGGGCGTGTGGTAGATGCCGAGCCCGAAGGTGCGCCCCGTGACGTGCACGCCCTTGGGGAGGTTCTTGGGCAGCACGAGGCCCGTCTTGCAGACGCCCATGAGGTTCTCGGTTCGCGTGCCGTGCCAGCCGGGGGTGACGCCGGTGGCGCCGGGCTTCTTCGCGATGCTCGCGGCGTAGGCGTCGAAGGCCGACCGCCGGCCCTGCTGCTCGACCTTCCAGATGCGGCCGACCTTGAGCAGGTTGTAGAAGTTGGAGTTCTTCGGCGACTGGCCCTTATCGAAGAGCTTCTGGATGTGCTTGTACTCGTCGCCCTTCGGGTCGAGGTGCGAGACGTCGCACTTCAAGCCGTCGTACCAGACCTCCGTCGGGTCATCGAGCTCGGCCGCCGCCGAGAACACGTCGCGCTGGAGGAAGGCGTCGCGCAGCAGCGTGATGAACTTCCGCTGCTCGTTGATGCGCTCATCGGAGTTGATGACGATGGCGTCGAGGTCGAGCTTCCCCTTCTTGCGCGCGCTGTCGATGTTGCGCGGGATGTTGGAGAGGTACTCGTTGGTGAGCTCGATGTAGTCGTTCTTGGTCGCCTTGACGGTGCCCTTGACCATCGCCTCGGCCTGCACGAGCAGGTCGGCGCCCTTGTCCAGCTGCCGGTCGGAGAGGTTACCGAGCGGCGACTCCTTGGTCGCCCCGGCGCTCGACGAGAGGCCCGCGGCCACCGCCTGCCCCGTCGCCCCGTACATCAGCTTCAGCAGCGCCTCGACCTCGGGGTGGAACTCCTTGGTGCGCACCGCCTTCGCCTTCGGCTTGCCGTCGTCGACGGGCGCGACCTTCGCCGCGGTCTTCGACTTCTCCTCGTCGAGCGAGCGCATGTCGAGCTTCGTGTAGCCCTTGGCGACCTTCTCCTTGACCTTCTTGTCGCAGGCGCTCTTGGCGGCCGCGAGGGTGCTCGCGACGACCTCCTGCACCTGCCCCGCCTGCCCGACGCGGCCGTAGGTGAAGACCACCCGGAAGCTCCCCGCCTCGTCGAAGATCTGCGCCTTGTAGAACTTGTTCGACCCGAGCGACGTCGCTCCGGTCTTCTTCCCGGTGAGGTCGGTCCAGTTGAGGGTGACCTCTTCGACCAGCTTGCCTGTGCTGCTCATCCGATGACGCTCCGTGCTGCGGGGTTGGCGAGGCGCAACGGGATACCACCACCCCCGGGGCCCGCGCGAGGGGCGGCGGAAAGCCCTCCGCGGCCACGCGCTTCGTTGACACCACCCCGCGCGCCCGGAGAGACTCCGCGATGTATGAACCGCCGTAATTCCTGCGGCGCGTGAAGTCTTCGCCGGGCGCTCCCAAGGGCGCGCGCGGCGGAGGGGTTGAAGGGCCGATGCTGAAGCTCGTGATCTCCGACGACGAGGGCAAGACCATGGTCATCCCGCTCACCCGGGATGAACTCACCATCGGTCGCAAGGACGGAAACTCCATCCGCCTCACCGAGCGCAACGTCTCCCGACGGCACGCGCGCATCGTGAAGCGGAGCGAAGGCTTCTTCCTCGAAGACCTCGCCAGCTACAACGGCATCGTCATCAACGGCGCGCGGCTCGCCGAGGCGAAGCCCATGCGCGGCGGCGACCAGATCCTCATCGGCGACTACAAGCTGCAGGTCGTCGAGGAGGCCGGCGCGCAGCCGACGCCCCCGCCGCCCGCGCCGCCGCCCGTCGCCTCCGAGCACGCCGCCCCCCTCCTCGCCGCCACGCCCTCGACGCCGCCCCTCAACGGCGCGCCCGGCCTCGCGGCCCTCAACGACCCGCTCGCCCCCGCCGTCCCCAGCGGCCCGGTGCCCGAGCACATCCGCGGCATGCGCGTGGTCTTCCTCGCCCCCGCCGGCGTGCCCGCCCCCGTCATGCTCGACCGCCTCCCGATGATCCTCGGGCGCAGCGAGTCGGCCGACATCGCCCTGGCGTTCAGCTCGATCTCGCGCGAGCACGCCCGCCTCTTCGTCGAGGACGACAAGCTCTTCATCGAGGACATGGGGAGCTCCAACGGGGTCCAGGTCAACGGCGAGAAGCACCGCAAGAGCGAGCTCGCCGCGGGCGACATGGTGCAGCTCGGCGTCGTCGAGTTCCGCGTGGCCCGGCGCGGCGACAGCACCGTGGTGATCCAGCGCGCGGCCGCCGACGAGAAGGCCGCCGCGGGCCGCTCGAACAAGGGCCTCATCGCCGGCGTGGTCTTCGGCGGCGTGTGCCTCGGCCTCGCGGTGCTGCTCGTCGTGAGCAAGGGCCGCACGTCGCCCACCGTCCCGCAGCCCGAGACCCCGGCGCCCCTCGCGGTCGCGGCCGCGCCCACG
>JAQBQI010000451.1 GCA_028287085.1 Myxococcaceae bacterium | reverse complement strand
GCCCGCGCACGAGCGGATCGTGCCGGGCTGGGCCCGGCTGCGGGCCTGGCTCGACGCGCGGGGCGAGCGGGCGAGGCGCGAGGCCGTGGGGGTGCTGCGCGATTGGCTGGGCCACCAGCGGGGCGTGCTCGACCGCGACCCCCGGCTCGACGGGTGGTGCGCGCTGCTCGGCGGCGACGACAGCCCCTTTAACCGGGAGGAGGCGGAGCTCCTGCGGCGGAGCGTGGCGCTGCGGGCGGACGCGCTGCGGCGCGCCGAGGAGGAGGTGCGGCGGCTACAGGCCGCGCTGACGCGGGCGCGGGACCAGACGCGGATGTCGGCGGCGCGCGGGGCGGCGGGCGACCCGACGACGCAGGCCGTGCTGCTGCGCGAGGTGGAGCGCCCCGACGCGACCGCGGGGTGGGCCGAGATGGCGCTGGCGGTGCTCGACGAGCGCGTCGCCGAAACGGTGCACGCGGGCCACTCCGACCTCGTCTCGACGGTGGCCTTCTCGCCCGACCGCAGGCGCGTGGTCACGGCCTCCTTCGACGGCACGGCGCGCGTGTGGCGCGTCGACGGCGGCGGGGCGACGGTGACCTTGCGCGCGGGCCGTCGGGCGATGACCTCCGCGGTCTTCTCCCCCGACAGCTCGCTCGTTCTCACCGCGTCGATGGACGGGACCCTGCTGCTCTGGCCGGCCGACGGCGGCGGCGCGCCGCGGGCTCTGATCGGCCACGGGGAGGGCGAGATCGTCGCGGCCTTCTCGCGCGGCGGCGGGCTCGTGGTGTCGGCCTCCCACGACCGCACCGCGCGCGTCTGGCGGGTCGATACGGGCCAGGCCGTGGCCTGCCTCGCGCACGCGAGCGAGGTCGAGTCGGCGGGCTTCTCGTGGGACGAGGCCCTCGTCGTCACCGGCTGCCGCGACGGCACGGCGTCGGTGTGGCGCGTCGACGGCGCGGGCCCGCTCGCGGTGCACCGCCACGGCGCCGCGGACCGTGCTTCCGGCCTGCCCGGGGACGGAGTCGTCGACGTCGCCTTCGCCGCGGGGGACGCGCGCGTGCTCTCGGCCACGCGCGGCGAGGCCCCGCACGGGTGGCGGGCGGACGGCGCCGGCGGGACGGCGGTCTACGGCGCGGGGGCCCCCGTCGAGGGGAGGGCGTTCTCTCCCCGCGGCGACCGCGTGCTCACGGTGAGCGGCGGCGTCGCCCGCCTCTGGGGCGACGACCCGCTCGCGCCGGTGGCGGAGTTTCGCGCGGCCGACGAGGGCGTCCGCGCGGCGTCGTTCTCCGCCGACGGGACGCGCGTGCTGATCGCGGGCGAGCGCACGACCCGGATCTGGCAGGTCGACCCCCCCGGCGAGCCGACCGTGCTGCGCGTGCCCGACGTGACGCTCGCGGCGCTCTCGCCCGACGGCGCCCTCGCGGTCACGGTGACCGGGAACCGCGCGGCGCAGCTCTGGCGCCTCGGCGAGCAGGGGCGGCCGCAGGTCTGGCGCGGGGCGGGCATCGTCGACGCCGCGATACAGGCCGACCGACTCCGTGTCGTCACGAGCTCGGCGGGCGGGCACGTCGTCGGGCTGTGGCGCGCGGGCGACGCCGCGCCGACGACCTTCGCGGGGCACGCCGGCAACGTGCGCAGCGCGCGCTTCTCCCGGGCGGGCGAGCGCCTGCTCACCGCCTCGGACGACAAGACGGCGACGATCTGGCAGCTCGACGGATCGAAGCCGCCGGTCGCGCTCCGCGGCCACGAAGGCCCGGTGCACCTGGCGGAATTCTCGCCCTCCGAGCGCCACGTCCTCACCGCTTCGGCCGACGGGACCGTCCGCCTCTGGGACGCCTCGACCGGCCACGAGGCAGCGTGCCTGTCGCACGGCGCCCCCGTCTTCACCGCGCGCTTCTCCCCCGGGGGCGACCGGGTGTTCTCCGTCGCGGGCGCGGTCGCGTACGCCTGGAGCCTCCGGCCTCCCCCGCGCGCGCCGCGGGTGACGCCGTTGCGGCGGAGCTTCATGGCCTCCGTGGCCATCTCACCGGACGGCCTTCACATCGCCGCGGCCACGGGGCGCATCGCGCGCATCTGGCGCCGCGACGGCAAGGGCGAGGGGCCGTCGCTCGCCCACGCCGAGGACGTCGACCTGGTGGCCTTCTCGCCCGACGGGCGCTGGCTCGCCACCGCGTCGCAGGACGCCGTCGTGCGGGTGTGGGGCGTCGCGGACGGCGCCCTGCGCGTCGAGCTGCGCGGCCACGAACACTGGCTCACCTCGCTGGCGTTCTCCCCGGACGGCGCGCGCCTCGCGACGACCTCGTACGACGCCACCGCCCGCGCGTGGCTGATCGACCCCGCCGCCCTGCTCGACGCGCTGCGGGCCGCCACCACCCACGAACTCCCGTCGGCGGAGCGCGTCGAGCGGCTCGGCGAGTCCGAGCCCGAGGCGCGCGCGCAGCGGGCCAGCCTGCTCGCCCGCCGACGACGGTCCCGCGCACCGAAGTCCCCACGAAGACCCCCGGAGACGCACCCCCCATGACCACCGCCGCCTTCTCCCTCGAACAGCAGCTCCTCACCCTCGCGCTCGCCGCCTACGCGGGCGCCGCGTCGCCGTCGCAGTCGGCCGCCCCCATCACCGCCGCGCTCGCCTCGCTCGGGCCGCTCGAGGGCCACTGGCAGCTCGCCTGGGGCCCCGCCTTCCACCGGCCCCGCTTCGCGCTCCTCGACGACTCCGTGATGTTCGTCGCCCGCTACGAGCGCAGCCACCGCTACGCCGTGGTCATCCGCGGCACCAACCCCGTCTCGGCGCCCGACTGGATCCTCGGCGACCTCTGGGCCGCGCACGACCGGCCGTGGGCGACCGGCGCCGCGGGCGAGCGCGTCTCGCTGAGCTCGTCGCTCGGCCTCTGCGTGCTCCAGCACCTGCGGGCCGAGCCCGCCGACGACGCGCGGGGCTTCACCTCGGCCATCCTGAAGGCCCTCGCGGGCGACGCCCTCGCGCCGCTCTCGGGCGCGGCGCGCGCGACGATCACCGGCCTGCGCGACGCCGCGCAGG
>JAQBQI010000450.1 GCA_028287085.1 Myxococcaceae bacterium | reverse complement strand
TCGCGCCGCGGCGGCCGACGACGACCCCACCGGCGCCGCGAGGCGCGCGCTGCTCGCCGACCCCGCCACGGGCGCCGCGTTTCGGGCCGACCTCATCGTCTCCTTCGCCGACCGCGCCGCGGAACAGGAAGACGACGCGTCGGCCGTCGCGATCGTGCTCGCGGCGCGGGCCCTGCTGCACCGCGCCTCGCAGCCGCTGAGCCCGCGCGAGTACCGGATGATGGCGCGCGTCGCGTCGCAGCGGCGCGGCGGGTTCCGGCGGCTGCAGGTGATCGCGGGCGAGGCGCTGCTCACCGACGACGACGACGACGGGGCGCCGCGGGTGCGCGTCGCCGTCGAGGCGGGCGACGCCGACGACGGAGATGGGCCGAGCGCGACGGAGGGCCGCCGCGGACGACGCTGAACGATGGGGAGGGGGGGAGTTACTTGCCGCCGGAGGGCGCGAGCTCGGGGGCGGGCGCGGTCGGGGTCTCGACGGTGCCCGTCGGCGTTGCAGGCGTCGAGGGCAGCTCGGAGCCGACGGCGACGAGCATCGCGCCCGCGAGCACGACCGCGCCGAGCAGCGCCACGACGACGCCGCCCATCCGGCCCCAGAGGGCCGTGTACGACGACACCGACTCGCCCTGCGTGCGCAGCTCGTCGAGGTCGATCTGCTGCCCGATGCCGCGGCGGAACCAACCCACCGCCTGGAAGGGCTGGCCGATGAGCCGCGTGACGGTCTTCCACCCGAACCACGCGTTGCCGAAGAGCGGCAGCCAGTGCTCGTAGTTGAGCATCATGAGCCCGCCCTGCGGGTCTTCCATCATCATGTCTTCGGACACGTAGCTGCCCGCGTCGGCGCGGCCGATGAGGGTGCCCTGCACCGCCACGGGGCGGCCGCGGAGGGGCGAGGCGTAGGGGTCCATCATGAGCTCGAGCACCGAGGTCATCGCGGGCTGGCCCAGCGTGGGGAAGCGCCAGAAGCCCTTGAGGGTCATGCCCAGGCCGACGCCCAGGATGACGCCCGCGAAGCCCGCGGCGGAGAGCACGGTCGAGCCCGCGATGGCCCCGACGGTGCCGAGCGCGATCGCGGCGGCGGCGCCGAGGTGCGGCGCGAACCAGACCAGCACCTCGAGGGCGAAGTTGCCGCGCAGCCGCGCGTGGTCGAGCGGCCGGCCGTACGCGTCGATGGGCTGAAACTGGAAGAGCGGCTGGATCGACATCGCCGCCGACTGCTCGCAGAGCACCTTGATGCGCTTGCCGGTGAGCGGGTGCGTGCTGCCGAGCTCGAGCACCGCCGCCCAGGGGTTGTGCAGGTCGAAGAGGAAGACCTTCTCGATGCGCGCGATGCCGTCGGCGGTGGCCTGCACCTCCGGGGTCTCGTGGCCGGCGAGGGAGCCCGCCATCGCGTGGCCGCCCTGGTGCGCGGCGGCGTAGGCGAAGCCGGTCGAGCGGGCGCTGCCGGGGTCGGCCACGCCGAGGGCGCGCGTGCCGCCCATGAGCTTGCGCGAGAACTCCGTGTTGGGCTGCCGCGCGAGGCCGTAGGCGACCTTCACGAGGGCCATCGAGAGCGCGTTGGGGTTGCGCGTCTCGGCGCCCGCGAACTCGTCGGCGTAGTACTCGCGGACGCGCGAGAGGTAGAGCAGCGCGTACTGCGACACCCACCAGAACGCGTAGGCCACGAGGGCGACGAGGGCGGCCGCCTCGCCGATGCCCTTGGAGTCGTTGCCCTTCGGCCGGATGCTCTTCGCGACGACGTAGATCTGCCAGAGGATCTGCACCAGCGTCGACGCGAGCGTCATGACGATGAAGTCGCGGTGCACGATGTGGCCGAGCTCGTGGGCGACCACGGCGGCCAGCTCGTCGTCGTTGAGGTAGTGCAGCAGCCCCCGCGTGAGCACCATGCGCGACCGGTCGGCGGTCGAGCCGTAGCAGTACGCGGTGGGGTTCATGTCGTCGATGAGCTTGAGCGTCGGCACCTTCACGCCGTGCCGCTGGCTCGCCCCGTACAAGAACTGCGCGACCGCCGGCCGGTACTGCGCGAACTCCTCGAAGGGCATGTCGCGGCAGCGGTAGAACCAGCGGTTCGTGAGGTCCATCAGCCAGGGCGAGATGAGCCACATGAGGCCGTTGATCGCGATGGTGAGGCCGATCGCGATGGCCAGGATGAGCCCCGCGCCGAGGTCGCCCGCCGACTGGGCGAGCGCGAAGGTGATCGGCGTGAGCAGGATGAACACGAAGGCCGAGAGCAGCGAGAGGGTGAAGACCGAGGCGGTGATGGCCCGGGAGCGCAATGGGACAACTCTCCTTTCGTACGCGTCGCCGCCCCGGCGAGACCGCGGTCCGCGGGGGACGGGCGAGCGCCGCGATCATAGGCGCTGTCGGGCCGGCGCGGTCGCGTGATACGGTCGCGCCGGGCGAACTCGATGAGGCAAACACCAATGGGGACGTGGGCGGGGCGCGCGGTGCTGGCGGCCGTGCTCCTCGGGGGCTGCACCATCGAAGGCACGCGGCAGCGGGGCGACGAGTGCCTGCAAGACCGCGAGTGCGTCTCGCCCCTGCGCTGCGAGGTCACCCCCGACGGGCGCTCGCTCTGCGTGACGCCGGTGCGCCTCGACGCGGGCGCGCCCTTCGATGCGGGCGCGGCGGCCCCCGACGT
>JAQBQI010000403.1 GCA_028287085.1 Myxococcaceae bacterium | reverse complement strand
CCCTACGGGGCGCCGGCCAACGCTGCGGCGCAGCGCGCGTACATCACGGCGCAGGGCGGCTACGACGGGGCGCGCGGCGGGGCCGTCTTCTCGACGACGGCCCAGGCCACCCTGGTGGGCCCGCTCTCGCTGCGCGCCGGCGCCGCCTACGCGGGCCCGACCGGAACCTTCCGCCCCAGCGTCGCGCTCACGGTGCAGGCGCTGCGGCAGTCCGAGCACGGCGTCGACCTGTCGATCTACGCGGGCTACCAGGCCCAGGGCTTCAACCTGGTGCCCTCGGCGAGCGTGATGGTGGCGGTCAGCCGCACGGTGGGCCGGCTTACCGTGCTGGGTAACGTCGGCTACGGCTACGGCACCGAGCAGGGCGAGCAGCACGGCGAGGTGCACCTCGCGGGTCTGGTGCGCGCGCTGCCCGACCTGCAGGTCGGCCTCGACGCCCGCGCGCGCCTCGACCTCGAGCGCGACGCCGACGAGCCCGCGGGCGAGCCCGACTGGGACCTCGTCGCCGGCCCCGTCGCCACCTGGTCGATCGGGCACTTCGCGCTCACCGCCACCGGGGGGCTGTCGGCCATCCGCTTCCGCAACAGCGACGCGCCCGTCGCGCTCGGCGCCATCGGGCAGCTCCTCGTCGGCTCGTCGTTCTGATCCCTCCCGGGCCCCGCCTCGCGCTGGCGGGTGGACCCGCGCGCGCCGCGAGCGACACGAGAGAAAAACCGCAAGGGCGCAAGGGTCGCAAGGAACAGAACGAGAACGAGCACGAGCACGAGAACGAGAACGAGAACGAGCACGAGCACGAGCACGAGCACGAGGAGTAGGAAATCTCAGGATCTGCAGGCCTGAAAGCCCATTCCTTCTGTTCCTTGCGACCCTTGCGCCCTTGCGGTTTTCTCCCACGGCGCTCCCCGGGCCCGTCGAGTCCCCGATGAAGGGGTGCTGGTTCGCGCGGCGGTGGCCGCGGGCGCTCTGGTAGCGTCGCGGCGGTGCGACTCGTTCGAGCATTGACGGCAGCCGCGGCGCTCGGCGCGGCGACGGCGACGGCGGCGGCGCAGACCGTGGACATCCCGGCCGAGCTCGCCGAGGGCCCCGTGCCCGCGGCGCCCGGCACCGGGGTGCAGGCGATGTTCGTGCTCGGCTTCTTCGCGGGCTCGCCCTACAGCCTCGCTCACGCGCGCGACCTGCTCGCGGGCACCTCGCTCACGCCCGCCTTCGACTCGTGGTGCGGCCCCATCGCGCAGGTCGACTTCAGCAACGGCACCACCGCCGACTCGCTCGGCCGCAGCGCGCCCACCGTCCGCTGCCTGCCCTTCCAAGACCCGCTGGTCGAGCAGCGCTACCCCTGCCTCGCCATCGCGGGTCTGCCGCCCGGGCGCTACGCCACCAGCGGCGGGGCCGTGCTGCGCCTGCGCGGATGGTTCGCGGTGCGCGCGGCCGGCGCGGTCACCTTCGCCTGGGGGCACGACGACGGGATGGCCTTCGACGTCGGCACCGTCGCCGTCTTCGCCTACGCCGACAGCACCGCGCCGCGCATCGACCGCCGGGTGCTGCGCTTCGCGGCGCCGGGGCTCTACCCCTTCCAGCTCGACTGGTTCGACGGCGGCGGCAACGCCCTCATCGACTGGTACGTCGCCGAGGGCGAGCGCCCCGCCGCCGGCGACCCCGACGCGGGCCTCGGCGCCGAGGGCTTCCGCCTCTTCCCGACGGGCGACCTCTACCCGTCGGGCGCGCTCCCGTGCACGCGCGACTGCCGGCGCTGCGCGCTGCCGACGCCCCGCTGCGACTACGCGACCTCGCGCTGCGTGGCCTGCGCCGACGACCGCGACTGCGCCGCGGGCACGCGCTGCACGGACGGCTCCTGCGCCGCGCCCGTCGTCGCGGATGCGGGAATGGTGGCCGACGCGGGCGCGCCCGACGCGGCCGTGGCCTTCGACGCCGCGGCCGACGCGGGGGTGACGGCGGTCGGGGCGGGCGGCGGGTGCGCGTGCGCGGCGGGGCGTGCGCGGGGCGCGCGGACGGGCGCGCTTGGGTCTATCCTCGCGATCGTCGCGGCGCTCCGACGGCGGCGACGAGAGAGGACCCGAGGCCGCCGATGACCCTCTACGACGCGAGCTCGCTGGCGATCCCCGAGGAGCTCAACGAGGGCTTCCTCTCGGCGATCATCGACCACATCGCGCACCCGATCTTCGTGAAGGACCGGGAGTACCGCTTCGTGCTGCTCAACCGCGCGATGGAGGAGATGCTCGGCATTCCCCGCGCGGAGATGCTCGGCCACACCGACTACGACTTCTTCCCGAAGGAGCAGGCCGACTGGTTTCGCGCGAAGGACCTCGAGATGTTCACGGGCGGCCTGCCCGTCGAGATCACCGAGGAGCCGCTCACCGACAAGCACGGGCAGCAGCACACGCTCTCGACGACCAAGGTGCCGCTGCGCGACGCGGGCGGCTCGATCACGCACCTCGTCGGGATCATCCACGACATCACGCCGATCAAGCGCGCCGAGGAGGCGCTGCGCGAGGTGACGGCCGCGCTCGAGCAGCGCATGCAGGAGCGCACCGAGGCGCTGCTCGCCGCGCAGACCGAGCTGGTGCGCCGCGAGCGCCTCGCGGTGATCGGCCTCTTCGCGGGCGGCCTGGCGCACCAGATCCGCAACCCGCTGGGGTCGATCAAGAACGCGGCCTACCTGGTGAAGCTGGCGAACCCGGGCGGCGACGACGACCTCGCGCGGGCGGTGTCGATCATCCAGGACGAGGTAGCGCGGGCCAACCAGATCATCACCGACCTCGTCGACTACGCCCGCGTGACGGCGGCGCAGCGCCGGCTCGTCCCGGTGGGGCTGCTGATGGAGATCGCGCTGTCGGCGGTCGAGCTCGCCGCGAACGTGCGCGTGACGGTCGAGTGCCCCGACGAGCTGCCGCAGGTCTTCGTCGACCCGTCGCAGCTGCAGCGCGCGCTGCAGAAGCTGATGAAGAACGCGCTGCAGTCGATGAGCGCCGAGGGCGGCCACCTCACGCTGAGCGCGCGCGAGGAGGGCGGCGCGGTGCTCTTCACGGTGGCCGACACGGGCCACGGCATCCCCGACGACGTGCGCCAGCGCCTCTTCGAGCCGCTGGTCAGCGGCACCGCGGGCAGCCTCGGCCTCGGGCTGATCACCGCGCGCGCGCTGGTCGAGAACCAGGGCGGCGCGCTCGCGCTGGAGAAGAGCGACCACGCCGGCACCCGCGTGATGCTGCGCCTGCCCATCGGGGAGTGAGCGGGGCGGGCCCTCACCCTCCCTTCCTCCCTCTCCCGTACCGGGACTCATCGTTGCCCTCATCGTGCGAGAAGCCCGCGGAAACGCCGCCCACTTCGCGGTTGCGGACGGCCCGCAAGCGGGCCTGCAACCGCTGAAGTGGGGGCCTGGAGCTGACCGCCCCGTCTGCACGGGGCTATCTGCACGAGCGTCGAGCGCCGGGGCGCTCGACGGGTGGACGTAGGTCCTCGATGGGCTTCGCCGCTCGGTTCCGCTGGCATCGTGTCGAGAGTCGCGA
>JAQBQI010000399.1 GCA_028287085.1 Myxococcaceae bacterium | reverse complement strand
CGCCGCCGTCGTGAGCAGCGCGGTCTCGCAGCCGTTGGCCGCGAGGCCGTCGCAGTCGCCGAAGCCCGCGGCGCAGCGCACCACGGTGCACGCCCCCGCGAGGCAGCCGCTGGTCGCCGCGCCGGCGAGGGCGCACACCGCCCCGCAGGCGCCGCAGTTGGTCGGGTCGATCGAGGTGTTGGTGCAGAACGCGGTCGCGCCCGCCCCGCAGGTCGTGTTGCCCGCGCCGCAGGTGGCGCCGCACGCGCCGGCCGAGCAGAGCTGGCCCGCGGCGCAGGCGGTGCCGCAGGCGCCGCAGTTGGCGTTGTCGGTGCGGGTGCTCGTCTCGCAGCCGTCGGCCGCGACGCCGTTGCAGTCGGCGAAGCCCGGCGCGCAGGCCCCCGTCGGAACCACGCAGGCCCCCGCCACGCACGACTGCGCGGTCACGTTGGGCAGGGCGCAGGCCGCCCCGCAGGCGCCGCAGCTGGTCGCGCTCGTCTGCGTGCTGGTCTCGCAGCCGTCGGCCGCGACGCCGTTGCAGTCGCCGAAGCCCGCCGCGCAGCGCACGATGCTGCACACGCCCGCGGTGCAGCCCGCGGTGGTGGCGTTGGGCGGGGCGCAGACGGTACCGCAGCCGCCGCAGTTGGCCGGGTCGATGGAGGTGTTGGCGCACTGGCTCACGCCGCCGTCGCCGCCGCAGGTGACCTGCGGCGGCGCGCAGGTGGCGCCGCACGCGCCGCCCGAGCACACCTGCCCGGCCGGGCACGCGGTGCCGCAGACGCCGCAGTTGGCGTTGTCGGTCTGGAGGTTGGCGCAGCTCGCGCCGCAGACGGCGAGGCCCGCGCCGCACGAGGCCGCGCAGACGCCCGCGGCGCACGACTGGCCGGCGGGGCAGGCGGTGCCACAGAAGCCGCAGTTGGCGTTGTCGGTCTGGAGGTTGGCGCAGCTCGCGCCGCACGCCGACTGGCCGCCGGGGCAGGAGACCTGGCAGGTCGCGGCGACGCAGACGTTGCCCGCGGGGCAGGCGTTGCCGCACGCGCCGCAGTTGAGCCGGTCGCTCGCCGTGTTGGCGCAGTAGCTGATGCCGGGGACGTCGGCGCCCGCGTCGCCGCCGGACGTGCAGGTCGCCAGGGTGGGGCCGCAGGTGAGGCTGCACCGCCCGAGGCTGCACACCTGGCCCGACGGGCACGAGCGGCCGCACGCGGCGCAGTTCTGCGAGTCGGTCTGGAAGTCGACGCACGCGCCGTTGCACGCCGTCTGCGTGCCGGGGCACTGCACCTGACAGCTGCCCGCGACGCACACGAGCGAGGCGGCGCAGGCGTTGCCGCAGGCGCCGCAGTTGGCGGAGTCGTTGCGCGTGTCGACGCAGCGGTTGCCGCAGGCCGTCTGCGCGGTCGTGCAGACCTCGGGCGCGTCCATCGACCCGTCGCCCCCGCGGCCCCCGTCGCCCCCGACCACGCTGCTCCCCGACGAGCAGGCCATCAACAAGACGGCAAACCACCCCAACCGCAAGACCCCTCGGATGCTCATCGGCCGATGACACGCCTCCTCGCATCGGGGTGTCAATCGTTCCGCGCGGCGCCCGCGGCGCGGCGCGCGCGCGAGGGCGCAATCGTCATGGCGCGGCTGGTCGAATCGGAGGCCGTGCCCGAGCTTTCGCCGCCCGCCGAACGCTCAGCCCGCGCGCAGGTGCTCCGCGAGGATCTTGCCGCCGAGCGCGATGAGCACGAGCCCGCCGAAGGCGTCGAGGCGGCGGCCGAGGGCCGCGCCGAAGCGGCGCCCGGCGTAGAGGCCGAGCGCGCTGAGCGCCGCCGTGGTGACGCCGATGGTCGCGACCGAGAGGGCGAGCGGCGCGCGCAGCATCGGCAGCGTGACCCCGACCGCGAGCGCGTCGAGGCTGGTCGCCACCGCGAGCACGAGGAGCACGCGCAGGCCGAAGACGTCGCCGTCGGCGGGCGCGTCGGCGGCGTCGGGCGTCGCGCGCGCCTCCCAGAGCATCTTCGCGCCGAGGCCGCCGAGGAGCGCGAAGATGATCCAGTGGTCCCAGCGCGCGAGGGCGGGGCCGACGCGGCGGCCGACGAAATACCCCAGCAGCGGCATCGCCGCCTGGAACCCGCCGAACAGCAGCGCCACCAGCGCCACGTCGCGCGCCCGCAGCCGGCGCGCCGCGAGGCCGCGGGCCCCGGCGACGGCGGCCGCGTCCATCGCGAGCCCGACGGCCAGCAGCAGGATCGCGCGGAAGGTCACTCGCCCGCCGCCCCGGGCGCGAGGGTCGAGGGGTCGAGCGGGACGACCTCCGCGAAGCCCGTCGCCTTCGTGAAGTCCATCGCGTGGTCGAAGCCCTCGACGGCGCTCGACGGGTCGACGCCGTCGAGGTTGAGCGCCGCGAAGCTCTCGCGCTCGAAGGCTACCGAGAGCACCGGCACGAAGGCCTCGTGCCCCGTCGCCGGCTCGACGCGAACGTCGGCCACGTGCACGAAGACCACCGGAATCGGCAGCAGCGCGAAGACCTCGCGCGCGACGCGGAGCGCGGCGCTGCACACGTGGTCCTGGTAGACCTCGGCGCGGCGCGCGGGGCTGAGCTTCTTGCGACCGGCCCTGCCCGTCGGCGTCACCGTCGGCTGCTCGGCCGGCACCACCGCGGCGCTGTTGGCCAGCAGCCACGCCTCGACGCACCAGTCCTGCTGCACCGACACGCGGATCGAGCCGCCCAGCTCGCGCAGCTGCTGGAAGGGCCCGAGGTGCTGGAGCACCGCGTCGCACGCGTCGACGTTGCCCGCCCGCACCCCCTCGGCCACGTCGTGGAACCACCTCCACCGCGCCTGCTCCGCCGGGTTCGGCGGCGGCGGCGCGGCGGCGACGGCGTCCCAGTCCCACCGCGGCGGCGCGACGCGGTGCAACGACACCAGCTGCGCGAGCAGCGCCTCGTGCGCGGCGACCGCGGCCGCCG
>JAQBQI010000395.1 GCA_028287085.1 Myxococcaceae bacterium | reverse complement strand
GCGTCGGTCGCCGCGCCGATCGCCGCGACGGCGCCCGCGTCGGTCGCCGCGACGATGCCCGCGTTCGCGCCCTGCGCCGCCCGGGCGCCGCCTTCCAGGCGACGCCAGCCGCCGCCCAGGGCCTGATAGAGCGTCACGGTCGCCGTGAGTTGTCGTTGCTTGGTTTCGATCAGTTCCATCTGAGCTTCCAGGGAGTCGCGGCGCGTCGTCAGCACCTCGAGGTAGTCGGCGCGCGCGGAGTTGAAGAGGAGCGTCGAGATCTCCACCGACTCGGTGAGTCGATCGACCTGCTGCGATTTGAGCGCGTAGCTCAGCGTGAGGTTGCGCACGAGGTTCAGGCCCGTGTTGACCTCGAGGAAGGCGGTCAGGATCGCGCGCTCGTACCGCAGCACGGCCTGCATCTGCCGCGAGTTCGCGGAGAAGTACTCCGCGGTGATCCCGGCGCGGTTGAGCAGCGGGGCCGCGAGGCCCGCGAAGATGCCGTAGAGGATCGAGTCGGGCGTGTCGACGAGGTGCCGGACGTCGAAGGACTGGTAGCCCAGCCGGCCGTCGAGGTGCAGCGCGGGGTAGAAGCGCGCGCGCGCCGCCGACACGTCGAGGCTCGCGGCGCGCAGCTCCAGCTCCGCGCGCCGCACGTCGGGGCGGTTCTCGAGGATCTGCGCGGGCAGGCCGGCGTGCACCGCCGGCTCGAGGGTGAGGAAGGTCTCCGTGCTGCGCGGGATGGGCGCCGGGAAGCGCCCGAGCAGGAGGTTGAGCTGGTTCTCCGTCTCGACGATGCGCTGGGCGATCTCGTACTGGCGGCTCTGGAAGCCCTGGAGCTGCGCCTCGAAGCGCCGCACCGCGAGCATCGTGACGCGCGCGGCCTGCTGCCGGAGGCGCACCATCTCCAGCGAGTCCTGCTGGAGCCGCACGTTGTTGCGCACGATCTCCAGCTGGCGGTCGAGCGCCATGAGCTCGTAGTAGTGGCTCGCGATCTCCGCCACGAGGCGCGTCACCATGAAGTTCCGGCCCTCGCGGCTGGCGAGGTAGCGGTAGCGCGCCGCCTCGGCGGCGTTGCGGAGCCGCCCCCAGATGTCGACCTCCCACGAGGCGAAGAGCCCGAAGGAGTAGCTCTGGAGGTTCGCGTCGACGCCGTTGCGCTCGTCGCTCTGCCCCTGGCTGGTGTAGTGGCCCACGCGGTCGACGCCCGCGCCCCCGGAGACGCCGAGGGTCGGCATGTACTCGCCGCGCCGCGCCATCACCTCGTTGCCCGCGACGAGCATCTCCTGCACGGTGAGGTTGAGCTCCTGGTTGTTGGCCAGCGCGACGTCGATGAGCGCCACGAGGTGCGGGTCGGTGAAGAACTCCCGCCAGTCGACGCGGGCCGAGCTCTCCGCGTCGGCGTCGACGCCGAAGGACCCCGGCACCTGCCGGTTGGGCGCGCGCGCGGCCCCGCCCGGGAGCGCCGGGACGCACGCGACGAGCGCCAGGCCGGCGAGGGCGAGCGCGCGCCAGCGGGGGCGGGCGCTAGTCATGGTGCTCATCGCCCTCGGTGACCGGGTTCTCTTCTTCCTGTTGGATGAGCTGGCGGCCCTCGGCGAGCGTCCCGAAGATGTAATAGAGCCCGGGGATCACCAGCACGCCGAAGACCGTCCCGAAGAGCATGCCGCCGAGCGCCGAGGCGCCGATGGTGCGGTTGCCGACGGCGCCGGGGCCCGTCGCGCGCACCAGCGGGATCAGGCCCGCGATGAACGCGAACGAGGTCATCAGGATGGGGCGGAAGCGCGCCCTGGCGCCCTCGATGGCGGCGTCGCGCACCGACAGCCCGCCGTGGTGCTTCTGCACGGCGAACTCCACGATGAGCACGGCGTTCTTGCCGAGCAGGCCGACGAGCATGACGAGCCCGACCTGCGCGTAGATGTCGTTCGCGAGCCCGAGCACCTTCAGCATGAAGAAGGAGCCGAAGATGCCGACGGGGAGCGAGAGCACCACCGCGAAGGGGAGGATGAAGCTCTCGTACTGGGCCGCGAGCACCAGGTACACGAACGCGAGCACCACGATGAAGATGTAGACGGCCTCGTTGCCGCGGCGCGACTCGTCGTAGGAGAGGCCCTCCCAGGCGATGTCGTAGCCGCGCGGCAGCGTGGTGGCGGCCACCTCGCGGATGGCGCGGATCGCGTCGCCGCTGGTGTAGCCGGGCGCGGGCACGCCGCGGATGGCGGAGGAGTTGTAGAGGTTGTAGCGGGTGATCTCGTTGGGCCCGTGCGTCTCGCGCATCGTCATGAAGGCCGAGTACGGGACCATCTGGTCGTGATCGTTCTTCACGAACAGGCTCATGACGTCGGACGGCTGGCGGCGGAACTCGGGGCGCGCCTGGACGTAGACCTTGTAGAAGCGCCCGAAGCGGACGAAGCCCTGCTCGTAGGTGCTGCCGATGAGGATGTCGAGGTTGTCGAGCGCGCGGCGGATGGAGACGCCCTTCTGCATCGCGAGCTGGTTGTCGATGACGAGCTCGTACTGGGGGTAGTTGGCCGCGAAGAAGGTGAAGAGCCCGGCGAGCTCGGGGCGGCGCTCCAGGTGCTCCATGAACTCGCGGTTGACGCGGTCGAACTCGTTGTAGTCGGTGGTCTCGGCCTGATCGAGGAGGCGCAGCGCGAAGCCGTCGGCCGCGCCGTAGCCGGGCACCGACGGCGGCTCGAAGAACTCGACCCGCGCCCCGAGGTCGCGCGTGTGCTCCTCGAGCTCCTCGATGACCTGGTGCACCGAGTGGTGGCGCTGCGACCACGGCCGGAGGTTGATGAGGCAGGTGCCCGCGTTGGAGCCGCGGCCCTCGGTCAGGATCTCGTAGCCCGCGAGCGACGACACCGACTCGACGCCGTCGACGTGCCGCGCGATCTCCTGCAGCTGGCGGGAGACGTGGTTGGTGCGCTCGAGCGTCGTGCCCGGCGGCGTCTGGATGATCGCGTAGACCTGCCCCTGGTCTTCGTTGGGGATGAAGCCCGCGGGCAGGCGCTTGTTGATGCCGAAGGTGGCGAGGCAGAAGAGCGCGAGCACGGCGAAGGTGACCGTGCGCCGGGTCACGATGCGCCCGAGAAACAGCACGTACCGGTTGGTCACCTTGTCGAAGACCCGGTTGAACAGGTCGATGAACATGGCGATCGGGGTGCGGCGCCTGGGCTCGCCGTGGTGGTTGCGCAGGATGATCGCGCAGAGCACCGGCGTGAGGGTGAGGGCCACGACCCCGGAGAGCACGATGGCCGAGGCCATGGTGATCGAGAACTGGCGGTAGAAGACGCCCACCGGGCCGGTCATGAAGGCCACCGGGACGAACACCGCCGCCATGAGCAGCGTGATGGCGATGATGGCGCCGCTGATCTCGCCGATGACCTTCTTCACGGCGTCGTAGGGCGTGAGGTGGGGCTCCTCGGCCATCTTCGCGTGCACGGCCTCGACGACCACGATGGCGTCGTCGACGACGATGCCGATCGCCAGCACCAGCGCGAAGAGCGTGATGAGGTTGATGGTGAGGTCGAAGGCCTGCATGAAGATGAACGACCCGATGAGCGACACGGGCACGGCGAGCGTCGGGATGAGCGTCGAGCGCCAGTCGCCGAGGAAGACGAACACCACCAGCGCCACGAGGATGAAGGCCTCGAAGAGCGTGTGGGCCACCTTGTCGATCGACGCGTTGAGGAAGCTCGAGACGTCGTAGTTGATCGAGTAGCGCATGTGCGGCGGGAAGCGCGTGCGCTGGAGCTCGTCGAGGCGGGCCTTCACGTCGGCGATGACGCGGCTCGCGTTGCTGCCGGGGGTCTGCTTGAGCACGATGGCGGCCGAGGGGTGGCCGTCGAGGTTGGAGTAGATGTCGAAGAACTCGCTGCCGAGCACCACGTCGGCGACGTCGCGCAGGCGCAGGATCTCGCCCGCGGAGGTCGCCCGGATGATGATGTTGGCGTACTGCTCGGGGTGGTCGTAGCGGCCCTGGTACGTGAGCACGTACTCCAGCGACTGCGCGGTGATGCCGGTGGCGCTGCCCGTGCGGCCGGGGCGGCCGATGACGCTCTGGTCGCTGATCGCCCGCATCACCTCCTCGGTCGAGACGTTGTAGGCGCGCATGCGGTCGGGCTTGAGCCACACGCGCATCGCGAACTGCCGGTTGCCCAGGATGCTCGCGCGGCCGATGCCGGAGATGCGCTGCAGCTCCGGGATGATGTTCACGTTGGCGTAGTTGTAGAGGAAGGTCTCGTTCGCGTTGGGGTCGGTGCTGTACAGGTTCACGTACATGAGCATCGAGGGCTGCACGCGCGAGACGACGATGCCCTCCAGCCGCACGAGCTCGGGGATCAGGCTGGACACCTGGTCGATGCGGTTCTTGACGTTGACCACCGCGAGGTCGGCGTCGGTGCCCGGCTCGAAGACGACCTGGATGGTCGCCTCGCCCGCGCTGGTGGCGTCGGAGATGAGGTAGCGCATGCCGGGCACGCCGTTGATGGCGCGCTCCAGCGGGATGAGCGTCGAGTCGATGAGCACCGCCGCGCTCGCGCCGGGGTAGGCGAGCGTGACGGAGACGAGCGGCGGCGCGATCTCGGGGAACTGCGAGATGGGCCGGTTCTTGACCGCCAGCAAGCCGAGGAAGATCAGGACCAGCGACACGACGATCGCCAGCACCGGCCGATGGATGAATTTCTGGATCATTTGGATCGGCCCATCGGGGTGGTGGCGGCGGCGCGGGCAGGGCGCCGCTCGGGTGACGAGCGGGGGGGGTGGACTCGGCGCGCCGTCAGGGGCGCGGATGGCCGCTGGCATCCCGCGCGCCGCGTAGGAGGGCGAAGGAGATGGAGCGACCAACGGGGGTGGCGAGGCCCAATGGCAACGCCCATGCCGTCACCGTCGCGCGCCGCGCGCCGCGCTCGGGGCCAAGGCGAAAGGGCCGCCGGGGCCCCCCGGGTCGGCGGTGCGGTTGCCCCATTTTTCCCCGACGGGGCGAAGTTCCCCGGCCGCGTCCCAAGCGCCCACCCGGCCCCGACCCGTTCGACGTATCGTGCTGCTCCGACACCTGACCGCCACGCGCGCGTCACCCCCGCAAAGGCGCCCCTACCGATGGCCACCCGACGACCGCTCCCCCTGCTCGCCGCCCTGCTCTTCGCCGGGTGCAACGAGGCCGCGCCCGCGGCCGCCACCGACGCCGCCGTCGCCGACGCCGCGACCGCCGTCGACGTCAGCGCGGCGACCGTCGACGTGCCGCCCGCCGAGGGCGCGGCGCCGCTCGCGTACATGCCCGAGGGCTGCGCGCACCGGGTGACCACGCCCGCCGGCACCACCCTCAACTTCCGCGGCGACCGCACGACCTTCGGCGCCGCCCCCGAGCCGCGCGCGGTGCACGTCTCGTGGCCCGCCGACCCGGCCACGGCGGCGGCCTTCGTGTGGTCGACCGACGTCGAGACGCGCGCGACGGTGGTGCAGTACGGCACGCGCCCCGACGCGCTCGAGCAGACCGCCGTCGGCAGCGTGTCGACGGCGGGCGCGATGAGCAACCGGGTGACCGCCCACGAGGTGCACGTGTGCGGCCTCGCGCCCGACACCACGTACCACTACCGCGTCGGCGGCGAAGGGCACTGGAGCGCCGTGCAGCGCTTCAAGACGGCCCCCGCGCCGGGGCGCACCGACTACGACGTGAACTTCGTCGCGATGGGCGACTCGCGCGACGACATCACCACGTGGCGGCAGATGCAGGAGCGGGCGATCTCGGCGGTGGCGCCGCCCGACTTCGAGGTGTTCACCGGCGACGCCGTGCTCGTGGGCTTCGTGCAGAACCTCTGGACGGCGTGGTTCGACGGCGCGCGCGCGTCGATGGCGACGACGCCCTTCGTGATGGTGCACGGCAACCACGAGGGGCTGTCGGTGAACTACCTCGTGCAGTTCGCGCAGCCGCAGGCCGGCAACTCCACGCAGGACGAGCTGTACTTCTCCTTCGACTACGGCCCCGTGCACCTCGTGGTGCTCAACGACACGCCGCTGCGGGGCGACTTCGCGGGCGACGTGCTCGGGACGCAGCTCGCGTGGCTGCGCGCCGACCTCGCGCGGGCGCGGGCCAACCGGGCGCGCGTCCCCTTCATCGTGGCGGCGCACCACAAGCCGGCCTTCGCGTCGAACGACGACGCGGCCGACGTCGACCGCGCGGCGGTGCGCGACGGCTGGTCGCCCGTGTACGACGAGTTCGGCGTCGACCTGGTGCTCAACGGCCACGAGCACGACTTCGAGGTGAGCCACGAGCTCGACGGCCAGGGCCGCCGGGTGCAGGGCCGCCGCGGCACGCGCTACGTCGTCACCGGCGGCGCCGGGGCCTCGACCGAAGACCTCGGCAGCCTCGCGCCGCAGCCGGGCTCGGCCTACTTCGAGGGCGTGCACAACCTGGTGCGGGTGCACGCCACCATGACCTCCATGGAGGTCACGCCCTACCGCCGCGACGGCACCATCATCGAGCCCGGGCGCTTCACCATGGCCCCGCGCTGAGGCGCTACGGGCGCAGCACCTGCACGGAGAACGATCCCGTGTTGATGGAGAAGCCGTCCACCGTGAAGGTGTGGATGCCCGCGCCCGGCGGGATCGAGCCGTTGATGGCCGACTGGGCGCTGCAGCTGTCGTCCGAGCAGAGGTCGGCCCCGGTCGCGTTGCGCTGGTAGATCAGCGTGTCCCAGTTCGCGCGCGAGCAGGTCGAGGCGCTGAAGGCTCCGCCCACCGCCTCGGGGCAGGTGCGCCACCACCAGGTCGCCTCGCCGGCCTGGCTGCCGCCGCAGGCGCCGCCCATCAGACCGGCGCCCGAGGTGGCGCCCGACTGGGTCGAGCTCCCGACCGGCAGCTGCGCCAGGGTGCCGCCGCCCACCGGCAGGTGCTGGAAGCGGAGGTTGATCGACCCGCTCGTACCGTTGTAGCCGGCCACCACGAGGTACCAGGTTCCGGCGGTGAGGCGCGCGACCACCGTCGACTGCGTCGACGTGGCGCAGCCCGCGCCGCCGAGGTCGTCGTTGCAGAGCACCTCGCCCGTCGTCGTCGACGTCGTGAGGGCCGTGGAGCAGTCGCGCGCGAAGTAGAGCACCGTGTCGAAGTTGCTGCCCTGCGTGTCGGCGTAGACCATCTCCGGGGAGGGGCCGGGGACGACGAAGCGGTAGAACACGTCCGCGCCCGCGTTGGAGCCGCAGGGCGCGCTGAGCGAGACCCCCGCCCCGACGTTGGTGCCCGTGAGGTTCGTGTTCGCCGCGGTCATCGGGATCACCACCGCGCCGGCGCAGCTGTCGTTCGCGGGCGCGCTCGTGCTGCGGCAGACGCCCGCCGCGCAGGACTGCCCCGCCGGGCAGGCGGCCCCGCAGCGCCCGCAGTGCGCCGCGCTCGCGCTGGTGTCGACCTCGCAGCCGTTGGTCGCCGCGCCGTCGCAGTCGCCGAAGCCCGCGTTGCAGGTGATCGCGCAGAGGCCCGCGGCGCAGGCGGCCGCGGCGTTGGCCGCGCTCGGGCACGGCGTCGAGACGAAGCCCTGGCCGTCGGGCGCGCAGACCTGCCGCGCGGTCGCGCTCGCGCACACCGCGGTCGGGCCCGGGGTGCAGGTCCACGGGGCGCAGGTCCCCGAAGCGAGGCACGCGTTCATCGCCGCGCACGGCGCCGCGTCGTAGCCCGCGCCCGTGGCGTTGCAGCGCCGCCGGGTGTTCACGTCCGCGCACGAGAGCGCGCCCGGGGTGCAGACCTGATCGACGCAGACGCCCGCGGTGCAGTTCTGCGTCGCCGTGCACGTCGCGCTCGTGTAGCCGAGGCCGTCGGCGTTGCAGACCCGGCGGGTCGCGCCCTCGCAGGTCGCCGTCCCCGGCGTGCAGATCCACGCGCCGCAGAGGCCCGTGGCCGGGGTGCAGCTCGCGCCGGCCGCGCAGGTCGTGGTCGCGCCGTACGCGAGGCCGTCGGCGTTGCAGGCGCGCGTGCCGGTCGACCCGACGCAGCCCGGCGTCCCCGGGGTGCAGAGCCACGCGCGGCACGCGCCGCCGCTGCACGACTGCGCCACCGGGCAGGCCGACGCCGTCCAGCCGAGCCCGTCGGCGTCGCAGGACTCGACCGACCCGGGCGCCGCGCCGGGGCACCGCGTCGCGCCCGGC
>JAQBQI010000381.1 GCA_028287085.1 Myxococcaceae bacterium | reverse complement strand
GACCTGCGCCGCCGCCGCGCCCTCGCCGCGGGCGCGACCTTCCTCCTCGCGGCCTGCGCCCAGGAGCTCGCCCAGTCGCTCGCGCGCGGCCGGTGGTTCTCGGCCGAGGAGTACTTCGACCTCGCCGTCGACGTCGGGGGCGCCTCGCTGGGCATGATCGCGTGGGCCGCCGCCGACGCGCGCCGCCGCTACCTCGTCGCGCGCGCCCTCGGCGTGGTGCTGCACCCGGGCCTGCTCGGCCCGCTCGGGATGTTCGCCGTGCTGCGCAGCGCCCTCGAGGACACCGACGCCGCCCTGCGCTGGACCGCCCTCGGCCTGGCCGCCGCCGCCCCGCCCACCGCGCTCTGGCTCGTCGGCCTGCGCCGCGGCTGGTTCGCCGACCGCGACCTCTCGGTGCGCGCCGAGCGGCCGTCCTTCCTGCTGGTGGCGCTGGCCTCGGCGGGGGCGCTCTACGCCGCGGTGCTCGCGCTCGACGCCCCGCCCGCGGTGCGCGCGGTCGCCGTCGCCGGGGCCGTCGCCGCCGCGCTCGTCTCCGCCGCCACCGTCGCGGGACTCAAGGTGAGCGGCCACGTCGCGGTGCCCGTCGGGGTGCTGGTGCTCCTGCAGGCGACCTCCATGCGCGGGCCGTGGCCCTTCCTGCTGGCGGCCGTCGCGCTGAGCTGGGCGCGCGTGCGCGAGGGGCGCCACTCCCCACCCGAGGTGCTCGGCGCGTGGGGCATCGCGGGCGCGTCGGGCGTGCTCACCCGCCTCGCGGGTTGACGCCGCGGGGCGGACGCGGTTCAACGGCGGCGCCTTCCGCCGGGGCGCGCGATCGACGTCGCCACCGCCGGGGCGCAGAAGGCCTCCAACGCTCCCGATGTCGCCCACGGTGCCCCCTGCGAGCGAGCGCGTCCCCGCCGCCGAGCCGCTGCCCCCGCGGGCCGAGCGCGTCGCCGCGGTGCGCGCGCTCATGGGCGAGCCCGACCCCGCGGTGCGCCACCTCGCGCTCGGCATCCGCGCGACCGCCCGCCGGCACTTCGACCGGCACGTCGTCCCGCTCGTCGACGCGACCTGGCCCGCGCTGCACGGCACCGCCTTCGCGGAGAAGCTGCGCATCGGCGCCTGCGACCTCTACGCGTCGGCCCCGTACACCGCGCTGCTCTGCGCGCCCCGCCGCCCCGCCCTCGTGCGCGTCGTCACCGGCGCGGGCAACCTGCTGCCCCTGCCGCGCCCCGCGCTCGCCCTCCTCGGCCGCGGCGCCATGGAACTCCTCGGCCGCCTCGCCTACCCGCAGACCCACCGCAGCATCGCGCTGGTGTCGGCCTTCATCGTCGTGGTCGACCACGCGCTCGACCACTGCATGCCCGACCCGCCCGCCCTCCGCGGCCCGCGCCTCGAGGCCGTCATCGCGGGCCGCTCCGCCCCCGACAGCCCCGCCCTCGCGCTCACCCGCGCGCTCGCCGTCGCCATGGCCGACGGCCTCGACCGCGACGACCGCGCCGCCTTCGAGCGCGCGATGGAGCACGTCACCGGGTGGATCCGCGCGGAGGTGCGCGCGATGTGCGGCGAGCCCGACCCGACGGGCCTCGGCCACCGCCTCGCCGGCGTCGAAGGCACCATCGAGGGCCTGCTCTTCCCGGTGGCGCGCTACGCGAGCGAGGGCACCCGCGCGTGGATGGTCGACGTCTCGCTCTTCGTGCAGGTGCTCGACGACTGGTTCGACTACGAGGTCGACGCGCGCTCCGACCGCGCCACGCCCGTCACCACCGGCGCGTGGACCCTCGCCGACGTCGACGCCGCCTGGCGCCGCACCACCGCGGGCATCGAGGCGCTGGTGCGCGCCTCGGGGCTCGCCTCGCCGCGCTACGTGCGCTTCGTGCGCGAGGCCTACGTGCTGATGATGCACGAGGTGATGGTCGCGATGGCCGAGAGGCCCGACGCGTGAAGGCCCCGCCGCGCAGCCTCGCGCCCGCCGTGCTGGTCATGGGGAAGGGCGGCGTCGGCAAGACCACCGTGGCGGCCGCGCTCGCGACGCTCGAGGCCGAGACCCGCGGCGACGCCGTGCTGGTGGAGTTCGGCGACGGCGAGTCGGGGCGGCGCGCGCTCGGGCCGAAGCACAAGGGCGTCGAGCACGTGGTGATCACGGCGGCGGAGGCGATCCAGCGCGCGGCGACGCCGCTCTTCGGCTCGGTGACGCTGGCGAAGATCGCGCTCAACAACTTCGCGATGCGCCCGCTGCTGCGCGCGGCGCCGGCCATCCGCGAGCTCGCGATGCTGGAGTCGGTGCGGCAGGTGGTGGCCGCGCGCCCGGGGGTGCGCGTCGTGGTCGACATGCCCGCCACCGGGCACGCCGTGGCGTGGCTGCGCACGGCCGCGCAGGGGCGGGAGTTTCTCGCGGCGGGGCCGATGTTCGACCTGTGCGACCGGGTCGCGCGCGAGCTCGTATCGCCCGGCTGCGCCTCGATCGTGGTGGTCACCCTGCCCGAGCGGCTCGTGCTCGAAGAGACGTTGGAGCTGTGCGAGTCGCTCGCCCGCGACGTGGGCCTCGCGGTCGCGCGGGTGGTGGTCAACCGGGTTCCGCTGCCGCTGGCGCACCAGGCGTGGGTGGACGCGCGGGCC
>JAQBQI010000376.1 GCA_028287085.1 Myxococcaceae bacterium | reverse complement strand
GCCCGCGCCGAGGCCCGCGAGCGCGACCCCAACACCCTCTCGCTCGCGTGGGCCCTCGCGGCCGCCTTCCAGAGTTGAACCCCGCTCAGGCCCCGTAGCGGCAGGTCGCCGTGGCGGCGTTGCAGGTCCACCCGCCGGGGCAGCCCCCACCTGCGGTGCAGGCGATGGGCGCGCAGTGCGTCGCCGGAACGCACGGGCCCCAGCACAGGCCCGCCACCGACGCGACCTCGCCGGGCGGGCAGCTCGGCGGCAGGCTGTTGCAGGCGGCGAGGCGCTGGTCGCAGTTCCAGCCGGTGCAGCAGGTGAGCGGGAGGGGGCGGTCGGTGGGGCCGGCGCAGTAGCGGCCGCCGGGGCCGATGCTGGCGCCGCCGCACGCGGCCGAGTCGGGCGCCGGGTTCACGTCGGCCGCCGCGCCGCCGTCGCTCGCGCACGCGCCGCGGGTCACCCACGCCCGCTCCGGCGCGGTGGGGCACGCGAGGAAGGTCTGGCCCGCGCACGAGCAGTAGGGCTGCACCGCGGCGCAGTCGGAGATGAACCCGCAGGTGCCCGTGACGCCGCAGCCCGGCGTGGTGAAGCGGCACTCGCGGTCGGGTCCGCAGTCGCGCGCGGTGTCGCAGGCGCCCGGGCCCGCGTCGGCGCCGACGAAGCCGCCGTCGACCGGCGCCACGCAGGGCTTCATCGTGCAGACCGCCAGGCCCGTCGCGGGGCTGCACACGCAGGTGTTGCAGTCGTCGCCCGCCGGGCAGACCTGCCCCTGCGCGCAGCTGCGCCCGTTGGGCAGGGTGCACGGGCCCGGCACGTCGAGCGCCGGGCCCGTGTCGACGGCCGCGCCGATGTCCGGCTGCGGGGTGTCGCCGGTGCGGCCGACGTCGGTCGCCGTGCTGCCCGCGTCGGCGGTGTGGGGATCCACCGTGACGCTGCTCCCACAGCCGAGCACGAGACCGGTGAGCGCGATGAAGTGGCGGGGACGAAGGATGTTCATGGCTTCCTCTGGAGGCGGCGGTCGGATGCGCGGCGGCACACCCTGGCACGAAGGGGACGGTGCCCGGCGGGTTCGCGGCGATCTACGCAGTCCACATGCCAGCGCGCGCCGCCACCCCCGCCGCCACCCCCGCCGCCACCCGCCGCCACCCCCCGACTGCTTGGATTCAAGGTGTTTTCGCGTGGCACAGCGCTCGCGATAGGTCCGCTCGACCGCCGCACTTCGCGCCGGTCGGAAGGACAATCACGGTGAGCAAGATGGGCGTTTCAGACAAGCTTCGGGCGGTTCGTTCGGCGATCGGGATGCTGGAGAAGCAGTTCGGCAAGGGGGCCGTGATGACCCTCGCGGAGGGCGAGGCGCGCGAGCCGGTGGCGGTGATCCCGTCGGGCTCGCTGGCGATCGACCTCGCGCTCGGCGCGGGCGGCTACCCCCGCGGGCGCATCGTGGAGATCTTCGGCCCGGAGAGCTCGGGCAAGACCACCCTCGCGCTGCACGCCATCGCGGAGGTGCAGAAGGCCGGCGGGGTGGCGGCCTTCATCGACGCCGAGCACGCGCTCGACGTGAGCTACGCGCAGGCGCTCGGCATCGACCTGTCGCAGCTGCTGATCTCGCAGCCCGACAACGGCGAGCAGGCCCTCGAGATCGCCGACGCGCTGGTGCGCTCCGGGGCGGTCGAGCTGGTGGTGATCGACAGCGTGGCGGCGCTGGTGCCGAAGGCCGAGCTCGAGGGCGACATGGGCGACCAGCACATGGCCCTGCAGGCGCGGCTGATGAGCCAGGCGCTGCGCAAGCTGACGGCGGTCGCGCACCGCAACAACGCGTGCATCCTCTTCATCAACCAGATCCGCAACAAGGTCGGCGTGGTCTTCGGGAGCACGGAGACGACGACGGGCGGCAACGCGCTGAAGTTCTACGCGACGGTGCGGCTCGACGTGCGGCGCATCGGGGCGCTGAAGAGCGGCGACGAGGTGCACGGCAACCGCACCCGCGTGAAGGTCGTGAAGAACAAGCTGGCGCCGCCCTTCCGCGAGGCGGAGTTCGACGTGCGCTACGGGCACGGCATCGACGCGGTGGCCGAGCTCATCGACGCGGGCGTCGAGCGCGGCGTGATCGAGAAGAGCGGCACGCACATGTCCTTCGGGGGGCAGCACCTCGGCAACGGCCGCGAGCGGGCGCGCGAGGGCCTCGCGGGCGACGCGGCGCTGCGGGCGCGGCTGCGCGACGCGATCAAGGCGGTGGCGGTGAAGGCCGTCGAGGCGCCGGCGATGCTGAGCCCGGCCAACGACGCGTAGCGACGGACGCGGCCGGTCCGCCCGCCCGGGGGAAGCGATTCCCCGGGCGGGCGGCGCGGGCGTCGGCGGAGGCAGAAACCGCAAGGGCGCAAGGGCGCAAGGGAGAGACGGGGCGGATGGGCAGGCCGGGAGGGCGCTCGCGTCGTCCGCCGCTCGACGCATCGTCGGGCTTCAGCCTCGCTCCTCGCTCACCGTTCTCCCCTCCTTGCGACCCTTGCGCCCTTGCGGTTTCTTCTGCCATGCCGCCCAGGTCGAAGGCGGCGACGGCGGCGCGGTTCGCGTGATAGATCGCGCCGCCGTGAGCGCGCGACACCTCCTCCTCGACAGCCCCGCCCTGGGGCGCAAGGTCCACCTCTGGTGCTTCGGCGAGGTGGGGCGCCCCCTCGTCGTCTTCCCCTCCAACGCCGGCGTCGCGCACGAGTGGCAGCAGAGCGGCATGATCGACGCCCTCTCGCCGCTGCTCGCCGACGGCCGCGTCAAGGTCTACTGCCCCGAGAGCAACATCTCGCGCAGCTTCTCCGGCGGCGGCAGCCTCGACGAGCGCATGGCCCACCACCGCGCCTACGAGCGCTTCGTGCTCGACACGCTCGTCCCCTTCATCCGCCGCGACTGCAACTCCCCCGACGCCGCGATGACCGCCACCGGGTGCAGCGTGGGCGCGCTCTACTCGGCGCTCTTCGTCCTGAAGCACCCCGAGACCTTCCCCCGCGCGCTCTGCCTCTCCGGTCGCTACCGCGCCAGCCGCCTGCTGGGCGGCGCGTCGAACGACGACGCCTACTACAACGACCCGCTGGCCTTCCTGCCCAACCTGGAGGGCGCCGCCCTCGCGCGGGTGCGTCGCCAGGCGCAGCTCACGGTGGTCGTCGGCCGCGGCGCCCACGAGGACAGCTGCATCCCCGAGACCGCCGAGTTCGCGAGCTGGCTCCAGCGCAAGGGGATCCCCCACCACGCGGCGTTCTGGGGGCACGACAGCCGCCACGACTACGACTGGTGGCGCCGGCAGGCGGCCCACTACCTCGGCCAGATGTTCTAGACCGCGCCGCGGCGCCGGTGCGATCGTCGCCCGATGGCGACGGCGAAGAAGGCACCCGCGACGAAGAAGAAGGCACCCGCGAAGAAGGCACCCGCGAAGAAGCGGGCCCTCCCGGCCGCGCTGGTGTCCCGCGCGAAGGCGCTGCACGACGCCTCCGCGGCGCAGCACCTCAAGGCCGCGCGCGCCGCGCTGGCCCGCGCCCGCAGCGCGTTGGAGGGCGCCGAGCGCGGGCTCTACGAGATGGCCCTTGCGCTGCGCGACCTCGACGATCCGAAG
Source organism: Myxococcaceae bacterium (assembly GCA_028287085.1). Classification (GTDB taxonomy): domain Bacteria; phylum Myxococcota_A; class Polyangia; order Polyangiales; genus SCUS01. The sequence goes on along the minus strand of JAQBQI010000376.1, from coordinate 679 downwards.
CTCCTCGCCGCGGTCGGCTACGCGACCCTCTACGAGGCCGCCGACCGCGAGCTCGGGCTCGGGCGCACCACCGTCGCGCGCCTCCGCCGCGCGGCCGACGCCGTCGACGCCGAGACCTTCGCCCGCCTCGGGCACACCCGCATCAACGCCATGCTCGCGCTCGCCGACGCGACCCCCGCCGACGACACCGAAGCGATCCTCGCCGAGAAGCCCGTCACCCTGTGGGACGGCGGACCGCGCTTCGTGGTGAAGGGCGCGAGCTCGCGGTCGCTCGACGCCGCCGCCGCGCAGGTTCGCGCGCACCTTGCCGAGGAGGGCGCGCCCGCCACGCTGCGGGGCAACCGCGTGTCGAAGGGAGATGTGGCCCTGGCCGCGAAGCTCACGAAGGCGCTGGCCGCGCGCGACGTTGCCGTGACGGTGACCGCGCGCGCGACCAGGCCCGGAGGCGGGGCGCGCTTCGCGGTCGACGGCCTCGACGCCGACGGCGCGAAGGCGCTGCTCGCCGCGATCGCCGCGCCGAAGTCGCGCACCGCGTGAGCGTCGCGTTCACCAGCGCAGGTGTACCACTTCACCTGCGCAGGTGAACGTCCCCGCCGGTGCCGACCCGCCGCGGGGTTCGCTTCCAGGGCGACGGTGCCAACGTCGCGTGGTTTCGTGGGCCCCCTTCCCCGCTGCCGCG
>JAQBQI010000605.1 GCA_028287085.1 Myxococcaceae bacterium | reverse complement strand
CGGCCGGGGGCGGCGGGCTCCTCCGAGGTGCGGCTCGGGCGCATCCTCGCCGACGACCGCTCGAACAGCCTCGTCATCGTGGCCACCCAGCGCATGTACGTGCGCGTGCTCGAGCTGCTCCGGCGGCTCGACGTCTCCATCGACGGCGAGGGGCAGGTGCGGGTGTTGCGGCTCCAGCACGGCGACGCCGAGGAGATGGCGACGGTGCTCAACAACATCACCAACGGCGGCCGCCAGGCCGGCGCGGCGGGGCAGAACCCGCGCGGCACCAACGCGGTCTTCGAGGGCCCGGTGCGCATCACGGCCGACAAGCCCTCCAACGCGCTGGTCATCACCTCGTCGCCGCGCGACTACATCGCCCTGCGCCGGGTCATCGACGAGCTCGACCGCTCGCGCCGCCAGGTGTTCATCGAGGCCGTGGTGATGGAGCTGTCGATCAACCGCTCGAACCGCCTCGGGCTCAACTTCCACGGCGCGCTGCCCCTCGACCCGAGCGGCCAGGACGGCATCGCCCTCGGCGGCTTCAACCCGCTCTCGAGCATCATCCCGAGCGCCGACACGCTCACGGGCCTCGCGCTCGGCGTGCGCGGCCAGCAGGTCGCCGGCTCGCAGAACCTCATCCCCGGCATCGGCGTGTCGATCCCCGCCTTCGGCGTGACGCTCAACGCGCTCGCCTCGACGGGCGACGCCAACGTCCTCTCGACGCCGCACATCATCGCGACCGACAACTCGCCCGCCGACATCAACGTCGGGCAGAACGTGCCGCTCCAGACCAACATCGGCGGCATCGCGTCGAGCCTCGGCGGCGCCGCGGGCGGCCAGGCGGGCGCCCTCGCGGGCCTGCTCGGCGGCGGCCAGGGCTTCAGCGCCCCGCGCCAGGACGTCGGCACCAAGATCCGCATTGTGCCGCACATCAACGACTCCAACGAGGTGCGCCTGGAGATCGACGAGGAGATCTCCGAGGTCGGCGCCTCGGCCGGCGGCCAGCTCGGCGCGGTGACCATCAACCGCCGCACGGCCAAGACCGTGGTGGTGGTGCGCGACCAGAACACCGTCGTGATCGGCGGGCTCATCCGCAACACCGACACCAACACCGAGACGCGCATCCCGATCCTCGGCGACATCCCCATCCTCGGCGCGCTCTTCCGCAACACCACGCGCTCGACGCAGCGCTCGAACCTGCTGCTCATCCTCACGCCCTACGTCATCCGCGATCAGAGCGACCTGCGGCGCATCTTCGAGCGCAAGATGCGCGAGCGGCAGGAGTTCCTCGACCGCTACTTCGTCTTCGGCGAGCAGGACTACGAGCCGCCGCGCGACTACACCCGCACCAACGGGCTGGTCGAGGAGATCCGCCAGTCGATCCGCGAGCTGCGCACGCGCGCCGACCTGGAGACCAGCTCGCGCCCCGTGCGGCCGCCGCCGCACCAGCCGAGCGAGAGCATCGAGCTGCCGGTGGAGCTGCGCAGCCCCTCGTCGTCGCCGACCTCGGCCCCGGCGCCCAACGCCCCGGCGCTCCCGACGGGCGCCGCGCTCTTCGCCCCGCCGCCGCCGGCCCCGCCCGCGTCGATCGGCGGCATCCCCGCGGCCGTCCCCGCGAGCCCGTAGGCCGCCGCTCCGACGACGGCCGCAGCACCCGAAGGGAGTTGAGAAGACGATGTCCGCAGCGCAGTACATGGCCGACGTGTTTCGCCGCCACGGGGTGGTGCAGCCCGACCGCCTGACCGAGGCGCTGGGTCAGGTCGAGCGCGGCGGCACGCTGCTCGACGCGCTCTCCCGCAGCGGCATCGACGAGTCGCCCCTCACGCAGGCCCTCGCCCACGAGCTGGGCCTGCCCTTCCTCGAGCAGCTGCCGCCCACCGCCGAGATGCCCATCGCGCTCTTGCGCGACGTGGGCTTCGACTTCGGCTTCGCCCGGCAGAAGCAGGTCGTGCCGGTGCGCGACGAGCCCGACGGCACGCTGCTCGTGGCGCTCGGCAACCCCCTCGACACGGTCGCCCTCGACGACCTGCGCATGGTGCTACAGCGCGAGCTGGTGCCCGTCGCGGCGACCCCGAGCGCGGTGCTCGACGCGATCAACCGCGCGCAGGCCGAGATCAACCGCACCAACGAGCTCACGCACCAGGGCGCCCACGACGCGAGCGACGAGCGCACCGACATCCTCGAGAGCGACGAGGACGCGCAGATCATCCGCTGGGTGAACTCGCTCTTCGTCGAGGCCGTGAAGGAGCGCGCCAGCGACATCCACATCCAGCCCGACGCGGGCCAGGTGGCGGTGCGCTACCGCATCGACGGCAGCCTCTACCAGATGCGCGTGGCGCCGAAGAGCGTGCTCCCCTCGATCGTGGCGCGCGTGAAGATCATGTCGGGCCTCAACATCGCCGAGAAGCGGCTGCCGCAGGACGGGCGCATCGGCTTCAAGATCGGCGCGAAGGAGATCGACATCCGGGTGAGCACCATCCCGGTGGGCCAGGGGGTGGGCGAGCGCATCGTCATGCGCATTCTCAACAAGGCCTCGGTGATGCTCGAGCTCACCGACCTCGGCTTCGCGCCCGACCGCCTCGAGCGCATGCACCAGCTCATCGCCCTGCCCGAGGGGATCATCCTGGTCACGGGGCCGACGGGCTCGGGGAAGACCACGACGCTCTACGCGTGCCTGAACCGCATCAACACGCCGGACATGAACATCCTCACGGCGGAGGACCCGATCGAGTACGACATCACCGGGCTCTCGCAGATGCAGGTCAACCCGCGCATCGGGCTCACCTTCGCCTCGTGCCTGCGCGCCTTCCTCCGGCAGGACCCGGACGTCGTGATGGTCGGCGAGATCCGCGACAAGGAGACCGCCGAGATCGCGGTGCACGCCTCGCTCACGGGCCACCTCGTGCTCTCGACGCTGCACACCAACGACGCCGCGACGGCGGTCACCCGCCTCGGCGAGATGGGCGTCGAGACCTTCCACCTCACGAGCTCGCTCAAGGCCATCCTCGCGCAGCGGCTGGTGCGCGTGCTCTGCCCGCTCTGCAAGGAGGCGTACACGCCCCGCGAGGTCGACCTGGCGCGCATCGGGGTCGACGCCGAGCGGCTCACGGCGAAGCTGGCGCGCCCGGAGTCGCGCTACGGCCGCAGCGCCTTCGGGGGCTCGCCCGCGGCCAAGGTGGCGGCGCGCATCGCGGCCGGGGCGGCGGTCACGCTGTACCGCGCGAAGGGCTGCGCGGCCTGCCAGAACACGGGCTTCCAGGGGCGCACGGGCATCTACGAGCTGCTGCTGGTGACCGACGCCGTCCGCTCGCTGGTGCTGAAGGACGCCGACGCCCCGACGATCCGCCGGGCGGCGATCAACGAGGGCATGGACACGCTGCGCGACGACGGCGTGCGCAAGGTCTTCGAGGGCCACACCACGATCGAGGAAGTGCTCGCCTCGGCGCAGGACGAGCTGTAGGCCGACGATGGGTCACTTCGCTTACACGGGCGTCGACGCGAAGGGCAAGACGGTGCGCGGCACCGTCGACGCCGACGACGTGAAGGGCGTGCGCCAGACGCTGCGCCGCCAGGGGATCTTCCTCGACGACGCGACCCCCCTGGCCCAGGGCGCGACCGACGCGAAGGCCCGCTCGGTCGCGGCGGCGGCCGCGGGCGGCGGGCTCGCGGTGAGCGCGCCGGGGCTGCTCAAGATCCTCAACGCGATCAAGCGGCTCGCGTCGAGCCCGGGCCAGGCGGTGGCCCTCTCGACGCGGCAGCTCGCCACGCTGGTGAAGGCGGGCATCCCGCTGGTCGAGTCGCTCACGGCGCTCATCGAGCAGCTCGAGAACGAAGAACTCCGCGACGCCTACCGCGAGGTGCGCGACCGGGTGAACGAGGGCACCGGCTTCGCGGCGGCGCTGTCGCAGCACCCGCGGATGTTCCCCGGACTGTACATCTCGATGGTCGCGGCGGGCGAGGCCTCGGGCACGCTCGAGGCGGTGCTGCTGCGCCTCGCCGACTTCATGGAGGGCCAGGTCAAGCTCAAGGGCAAGATCGTGGGCGCCCTCGCCTACCCCGCGTTCATGGCCCTGATGGGCGTCGGCATCGTCGGCATGATGATGGTCGTGGTGGTCCCGAAGGTGAGCGCCATCTTCGACGACTTCCGTCAGGCGCTGCCCTGGTACACCGCGCTGCTCATCGCGGTGTCCAACGTCGTGGCGAAGTGGTGGTGGGCGCTGATCCTGCTCGCGGGCCTGGCGGGCTACGCCTTCTCGCGCTGGCAGCGCACCCCCGAGGGGGCCTACCGGTGGGACGCGTTTCGCCTGCGCGTGCCGGTCTTCGGCGAGCTCACGCGCATGGTGGCGATCTCGCGCTTCACCCGCACCCTGGCGACCCTGCTGGCGTCGGGCGTCCCGCTGCTCAAGGCGATGGACATCGTGAAGAACGTCATGGAGAACCGCGTGCTCGAGGCGGTCATCACCGAGGCGACGGTGTCCATCAAGGAGGGCGAGAGCATCGCCGAGCCGCTCAAGCGCTCGGGGCGGTTTCCCCCGATGGTCACGCAGATGATCTCGGTGGGCGAGCGCAGCGGCGAGCTCGAGTCGATGCTCGAGGCCGTGGCGAGCTCGTACGACAACGCCATCGACGCGCGCGTCTCGGTGCTCACCTCGCTGCTCGAGCCCGTGATGATCGTGGTGATGGGCTCGACCTCCGGCGGCATCGCGTTCGCGATCCTGATGCCGCTCCTCCAGCTCAACGAGTTCGCCAATTGAGCCCGCGGCGCCGGCCCGAGAGCGACGTCGAGTTCAGCTGGGAGCGCCGGCAGCGGTGGCTCACCTGGCTCTCGGTGCGCCACGCGCGCGGCTTCGCGGCGGCCGCGGTCGCGCTGCTCGCGGTCGCCGGCACCACCTCGCTCAGCGACCACCAGCGCCGGGTGCACGCCACGCGCGCGGCCATCGTCTCGGTGCAGCGCGCGACCGAGGCCTTCCGCGCCGACCACGCGCGCTGCCCGAGCGGCGTCGCCGAGCTGGTGCACCCGCCGGAGGGCGCCGCCGGGGCGCCGCAGTACCTCGCGCGGGTGCGCCTCGACGGCTGGGGCCACGAGTTTCTCTATACGTGCCCGGGGGGGAAGTTCCCCGCGTCCGCGGACGTTGTGTCGGGCGGCCCGGAGTCATCCTTCGGGCTGGACCGCGTCGAATGAACGAGCCCTCAACCCACAGGAGCCTGTCAGCCATGAACACCCTCCGCCACCGCCTCGACCTCGCGCTGCGCGCCCTCGCGCGGCGCCCCCGCACCCGCCGGCGCATGCGCGGCATGACCCTCGTCGAGATCATGATCGTGGTCGTGATCATGGGGCTCATCGCGAGCGCCGTCGGCATCGCGGTCTTCGACCAGGCCAAGAAGGCCCGCCGCGACACGGCCGGCCAGGAGGTGCGCACGATGGAGCACGCCATCGAGCTCTGGCGCCAGGACCACCCCACGGGCTGCCCGACGGTCGAGCGCCTGGTCTCCGACGGCATCCTCAACCGCCGCCAGCGCACCAAGGACCCGTGGGAGAACGACTACATGATCTCCTGCGAGAACGGCGAGACCAGCGTCCACTCGAAGGGCCCCGACGCGATCGACGGCAACGAGGACGACATCCCCACGCGCCGCAACTGAGACCCGCGTGACCGCCGCCCCCGCCCAGTGCCGACCGCCGACGCGCCCCCGCGCGAACGGGCGGTCGCGCGCGCGCGGGTTCACGCTGCTCGAGATCATGATCGTGGTGCTCATCGGGGGGCTGATGGCCTCGAGCGCCGTCGTCGGCTTCGGCGCCACCCGCCGCGGCCGGCTGCGCGCCGCCTCGGCCCGCGTGGCCGCCGCGATGCGCTTCGCCTACGTGCACGCCCTCACCACGGGCCGCGCCACGCGCCTGGTCATCTCCGTCGGCGGCAACAGCATCTGGATCGAGGACACCCAGGACGCCCACGTGCTCGACCCCAACGACCCGCTGCGCGCCGGCGGCGCCACGGTCGACGCCGAGCAGATCGAGGCGATCGCGCGCCGCGAGGCCGAGGCGCAGATCAACCTGCGGCCGCGCGCCCCGCGGGCCGAGTTCGCCCGCCCCGCGGGCAACCGCTACCGGGTGCGCGAGCTCGAGGGCATCGAGTTCACGCGGCTCTACAGCTCGCACGAGGTCGAGCCCCGCGAGCGCGGCGACGGGCACATCTACTTCTTCACCGGCGGCGCGGCCGAGCCCGCGGTGGTGCACATCCACGGCGGCAACGACGAGACCTTCTCGGTGATGCTCCACGGCGCGTCGGGCCGGCCGGAGATCTTCGACCACGCCGTCGAGCTGCCGCGCGTCGACGAGAACGAGTCCGACGAGCGCGACGTCGACCTGCGCGACCAGCGCGTGCGCGAGGCGGAGCATTGAGCCGGCGCGCGCAGCGGGGGTTCACCCTCATCGAGGTGATGTTCGCCATCGCGATCCTCTCGATGGCGATGACGGTGGTGTTCTCGTCGAACATCATCGCGGCGCGCAGCACGATGCACTCGCGCGAGCTGACCCGCGCCACGATGATGGCGCGCTGCCGGCTCACCGAGGCCGCGGCGTGGCTCGAGGTCGACCGCCTGCCCGCCACCGACGTCGCGCTCGAAGACCCGCCGCAGATGGGCCAGGAGCCCTGCTGCACCGACGGCGTGACCTGCGAGGCCCAGGTCGACCGCATCGAGCTGCCCAACCCCGCGACGGTCGAGACCGCGGCGGGCAACCAGATCCTCGGGCAGGCGGCCAGCGCGGCGGCGGGCGCCTCCTTCGGCGGCGCGACGGGCGTGCGCGGCGAC